>NZ_JARPLU010000062.1:1973-26178 GCF_032349615.1 Limnospira sp. PMC 1279.21
GATATTTTGGTGATGACCCATCATTAACGCCCGTGCTTGGTCCTGAGTACCCATGATTTTTGTCTCCTAGTATATGGAATTAACTGATTGAAAAAGGGTTGAAGTGCTTTAACTCATTGATGAGGAACTGCGATCGTAACTCATACTTGAATTGGAGTTAGGTTTCCCTTGGATGGTGCTATAATAATCGCCCACATCGTCGATACCTACTTCTTGAGCCGAACGGTTGAGCATAGATTGCTGACGGTTCTTGATATTTTGGTGATGACCCATCATTAACGCCCGTGCTTGGTCCTGAGTACCCATGTTTTTTGTCTCCTAGTGATTTGAGTGGGTTTTTTCCCCCACGCTTACTACTATACTATAAAATTCTGTAGTCTATTTTACAGAATACCAGAAGTTTACAAAATTTAACATTAGTTTCGGGCTAAATTAGCGATCGCATTCTGACAAAAAAGCCCCAGCCCCCTTAGTGGCTAGGGTTGATAGGATGATAGGAGGGTTAGAGCGGGGGTAGGGGTGAGGCTACATCACAGGTCGATAGACCCGATAGTTAATGTTGGGGAAGATATTATCGAGAGTTTCCACCTTTTGGAGCCATCCCGCATCAATTTTACCGATCTTGATATCCTCATAAATCTTGTTAAAGCGCATGAGATGGGATTTAGTGCGGCGCACAGCATAGGGAACCATAGTCCCAGAACTGATAATAAAAGCCCAGTCAGAGGATTGAGCCAGCAGCAATTCCCGCGCCGCCTGATTGAGAGCCCGCAGTTCCAACTCATTAAGCGCTTCTCGACAAGCGAGGGAAATCATGCGCTCTGCCGCTTTATGTAAATGGGGATATATCCAGGAGTTAGTATGGTTAAGCCAATATTCATGAAATCCCTTATAACCCCAACTCGACTGAGCCGGACGACAGACCTGCTGGGTGGGGTAAGTCTGTAAATAATCAGCTAGATGGGTCATCGCGTAAACATCTTGATCAAACCAAGTCTTGCGGAACAGAAGATCTAGGAACCAAGGTCCTTCATACCACCAGTGTCCGAAAAGTTCCGCATCATAGGGAGAGACAATAATGGGGGGGCGCTGCATAATCCCCTGTAGGTGTTCAACCTGGCGCTCTCGGTTAAACATAAAATTGGCAGCGTGTTCCGCGACTTTTTGTTTAGCCCAATAGGGGTCATAGAGTTCTTTATCTGCTAGTCCTAAGTCGCGCCCAGTAATTTTGTGATATTTGATGCCCGTATTTTTCCGTTGACCGTTGGGCATGATATAGGGTTTAATATATTCATATTCAGCTTCCCAACCTAAATCTTTATAAAACTCTCTATATTCGGGAGAGCCGGGATATCCCACCTGGGAAGACCAGACCTGCTGGGATGATTCATGGTCGCGAGCAAAAACGGCGACTCCGGTTTCCGTAAAAATGGGGGCATAGGTACCAAATCGGGGACGGGGTTGGGCATAGAGTACCCCATGGCCATCGGTGAGAAAGTAGCGTAAACCACAGTCGGCTACAATCGTTTCCAAACCATTATAATAGGCGCATTCTGGCAGCCAGATACCTCTAGGGGGGCGACCAAAGTTTTCTTCGTAGTGTTCGCAGGCGACTTGGATTTGGGCGTGTACCGCTTGGGGGTACATTTTCATTAGGGGTAGATAGCCGTGGGTGGCTCCACAGGTGATAATCTCTAGGTTGTTGCTGTCTTGGAATTGCTTAAAGGCTGTAACTAAATCCCCGCTATATCTTTCCCAGAGGGTACGGGCTTCGGCAAATTCTTCAATATAATGTTTGGCTAGATAAACTAGATGGTCATTGTGTTGGTTGTGGTCAACTTCTTTCTCGACCAATTCCTGTAGTTTGGCTAAGTGTTGGTCGTAGCGTTCTTGCAAAAGCGGATCGCGGAGCATGGACACCAGAGGGGGGGTCAGGCTCATGGTCATTTTGAATTCAATGCGATCACGTTTGAGCCCTTCAAACATTTGGATCAGAGGAATATAGGTTTCGGTAATGGCTTCAAATAACCACTCTTCCTCTAATACATAGTCACTTTCGGGGTGTCTGACAAAGGGTAGGTGAGCATGGAGTACCAGGGCGAGATAGCCAATAGACATAATGATTTAGGGCAAATTAAGGATTTATAGGGAGTTGGGGTCCCGGTGGATTCACAATATGTTAAGATTTTAAATCACTATGGTAATCACAGGACAATGTTAATTCTACCGGAATTGGTCGAGCCGCGCTTTGATGAAATTGGCGATTGGGAAGCGATCGCCTGATTTCTTGGGGTGTCACATTCCCGTAAATGTGTTTTCACCCATAACTAGGGGGAAATATGCCGTAAAGGTTGACCCTTCGCCGATTTCACTGGCCACGGTGATGGCTCCTCCCATTAACTCACAAAATCTTTTGCTGATTGATAGTCCTAACCCGGTTCCTTCGTAGCGGCGGGTGGTGGAGTTATCCGCTCGCTCGAAGGGTTCAAAGATTTTGGTCATCTGTTCTGTGGTCAAGCCAATTCCCGTATCGATGACCTCAAAAGCCACCCCACCTTGTAATTGGTGTTCGTCATTCACTAAGACTGATGAGGCTAAATTTTCCCGCAGGTAGGCCGAGATTTTGGTGTCAAGCTGACCTATATAAATCACATTTAAGTTGACCAAGCCATTTTCTGTGAATTTGGCGGCGTTACTCAGAAGGTTAAGCAATACTTGTTTGACTTTGATGCGATCGGCATACATTCCCTCAACATCAGGGGTACAGTTGACTTTAAGTTGGTTATGATTTTTGGGGAATAATGGCTGCACCAGTGCTTCGATTTCTTTGATTAAGGTGGCAATATTAAAGTTTTCTAAGCAAACCGTCATCATCCCTGATTCTAATTTGGAAATATCTAAAATATCTTGAATAATAGTTAACAGATGCAGTCCTGATGCTCGAATTTGATCCAGGTCGGGAATAAAATCTGTATAGCCAAAATCCACAGCATCTTCTCGCAAAAGTTCGCTATAACCAATAATGGCATTTAACGGTGTACGCAGTTCATGACTCATGCTGGCTAGAAATTCACTTTGAGCATGGTTGGCGCTTTCGGCAGCATCTTTAGCTCGTTGTAATTCAATTTGAGCTAATTTACTTTGGGTAATATCACGGATGATTGCCAAAACTTCACTTTCTCCACTCACGACAATTCTGGCTTCAAAATGATGGCGTTTTTCATCAAAAAACCATTCATATTCAAATACTTGTACTTCCTGAGTAATTAGAGCTTTATTGACATTTTTTAGATAAAGATTAGCCAAATTATTCGGCAATAAATCATAAATACTCTGGTGTAGATAATCCAAAATTGACTTAATTAATTCGCCTAGATGCTTGAAAGTCTAAAACCAGACCCTCTTGATTAAATCTTAGCATTAAATCGGGGATAGCATTAAGCAATGCTCTGTTTTTAACCTCACTTTTTCGGAGTGCTTCCGCTCGTAGTTCTAAGCTGGTGATTAGTTGTTCCTTGCTTTCGACTAAATCTCGCAATTGTTTAGTCATTTTGTTAAAAGAATCCGCTAAAACCTGAAGTTCATCTTGGCTTTGTAAGTCGATTTTTAACTCTAAATCTCCGGCGGCTAATTCTTTGGTGGCGGCGGTCATTTGTTTAAGGGGTTCAGTAATTGAACGGCTAATTATCGAGGCGAGACAAGCTCCAGCAATGGCGGCAATCATAGCAATAATTAAACCCTGATTGCGGACGGTTGCCATTTTATTTTCTAAGGGTTGCGTCGAGAGTCCGACACTGACAGCACCCACGATTTTACCGTTGAAGGTAACGGCTTTTACTCCCAATAGTTGTTGATTGTCATACTGCCAATTCAACAGGGTTTCTGAGGTTTTCAGTAACTCCACAACCCCAGGTTTCAGGTCGATATCATTGGTAAAAATCTCCGAGTTATAGACATCTGCAATTACCCTACCTTCGGCTTGATAGATATGACCGGAAACTAAAATTTGAGCAGTTCCTAGTTGCTCCATTAGTCGGGTGAGAAACTGAACATCAGAAACTTCCAAAGGTTCAGCGGACGCAATGGAGATGGTTTCTAGTAATATATTAGCCTGTTGTTCTAGTTCTTGTTTAAAACTGTGTTGCTGAAGCTGAAGGGAAAGCCAAGTGACGCTGGTTACTACTATGATGACTAACCGGGTCATGGCTATAGTGAGTTTTTGGACTAGCGAAACTCGTTTACCCTGAAACTTTCCCATGTAAATCACCTATGATAAACCTAGTTATCAAGTTATCCAAATTGGTAGTTACGGCGTTAATTTTGGCACAACAATTGGGGAGAAAAACCATAGATAAACTCACGAGAACACCTAAAGATAAAAGCAGAAAATTATTAAGATCAAGTTATTATTGGTGTATTGACCCCCCTATACCTAACACCCTACACCCTGCTTCTAGGGGAATGCACACCTGAGAGCAGGTGTCTATAAGTATTTTAACAGAACTTGTGAATTTGTTAGGCTGTTCGGGTGGTGAAAGTTCACTGGGAAAAGTTCCGGTTTTACTGAAATTAGCTAGAATGATTTGGGGGGGTTTGTTGGCTGGGTATGGGGGGTAAAATATAAATTAGACCGGAAATTAAGGTGATGGCTACGGCGAGCCAAAATATGCCGATCGCAATTGTTTCCCAAATGGGGGAAAGGGGAGCAATTAATAAAGCAATGGCGACTATTTGCACAACGGTCTTGATTTTTCCTAGCAGGTTGGCTCCGGAAATTTGGGTTTGATTAACTCGCCACCCAGCGATCGCTAATTCTCTCCCCAAAATCAGAAACACTCCCCAGGCGGGAATTTCGCCGATTTCTACCAGTGCTAACAGGGGAGCTAATACCAGTAATTTATCTACGAGAGGATCGAGGATTTTTCCTAGGTCTGTGACTTGGTTCAGTTTTCTGGCTAGGTAGCCATCTAGCCAATCGGTGGCGGCGACGATGATAAAAATACCTAGACAGAGCCAGCGATTTTCTGGGGTCGGTTGCTCTAAAGTCCACAAGATAAAGGGAATCCCTAAGAGACGGGAGGTGGTGATTAATGTGGGTAAATTCATGGTTGATGGAATTTGGGGTTTGATGGCTATTGGGTTTGTAAAAACTATTCCCGTCGCCAAATTTTGATGGTGTTGTCACTACTACCACTGGCGATGGTGCGATGATTGGGACTGATGGCGATCGCATTAATATCTTTGGTGTGTCCTACTAGGGTATCAATGGCTTTTCCTTGGTCGAGATCCCAAATTTTGATGGTGCGATCGGCACTACCACTGACTAGCAGTGATTTTCGGTCTTGGTCGGGAGAGCGAATAAATGCAACAGTTCTCACCCAGTCTTCGTGTCCGGTTAAGGTTTTTAGGAGTTGCTGAGTTTCCATATCCCATAGTTTGATGGTGTTGTCACTACTGGCTGAGGCGAGGATTTGACTATTGGGACTAAAAGCGATCGCATTAATGTCCCGCTCATGTCCTAAAAGTTGCCCTAGGTGTTCGGTACTATTTACCTCCCATAGGTGGATAGAATTATCGCTACTGGCTGCTGCTAACAGTTCCCCATTGGCTGAAATGGCAATGCCATTAATCCCCCGCGAATGTTGTAAGGTGTGGCATAGTTTACAGGTGGAAAGTTTCCAGATTTTCACGGTTCCATCGTCACTACCACTGGCAATAATATCGCCTTTGGGACTAAAGGTGATAGACATGGAAACTCGGTCGGTTTCATGAGCCGCAATGGCGATCACTTCTTCGCTGTTTTCTAGGTTCCATAGATGAATCTGACCGTCACCACTACCCCCCGCTAAGAGTTTTCCATCTGGACTAAAGGCGATCGCCAGAATGGGTTGAGAAGATCCTAGTAAAGATATCATAAATTCTCCCGTCTGTGGTCGCCATAGTCGAATAGTGCGATCGAAACTACCTCCCGCCAAAATATTACCATCGGGACTAAAGGCGACACAAGATACAGAACTCCAATAGTCGCTCAAAGTTTGGGGACGTTTCCAACCCACACTATTTTTAGCCGAGGGGAAGCTAACTGGTTGCGTAATTACGCTAAGTTGGTTACTACGAGCATTTAGATCTTGCAGAACTTCTGACGCTGATTGATAGCGGTTATTAGTCGCATCTTCAATCAGCCGATTCAGAATTTTTGTCAGTTCATCACTGATGGGATTATTCACTAAATAATGATGCCACACCCAGCAAAATTCTCCAGTATCAAATAAGTCGAACGGTGACATTTGCGTGAGTAGATGTATACAAGTGACACCTAGACTATATAAATCACTAGCAAACGAGGCTTTTCCTCTTAGTTGTTCCGGAGCAATATATTCCGGTGTGCCAATTATAGTTCCTGTGCGTAGTAAAGCACTACCGATCGCCTCTTTAGCTGCGCCAAAGTCTACCAGCACCAATTGTCCGTTAGCAGAACGGATAATATTCTCTGGTTTGATGTCTCGGTGGATAATATTCTCGGAATGTACAAATTCTAGCACTGGCAATAAGTTAGCCAGTAGGTAGCGAATTTGAGACTCGTTAAATACTCCCCTCTTGGCGAGGATTTCCGATAAATTATCACCCTCAATATATTCTAGCACCAAATACTGGCTATTGTCAACTTTAAAGTAATTAAAAATTTGGGCGATTTGTGGATGTTTACCGAGATTTTCTAAACGGGTGGCTTCTAGTTCAAATAGTTCCGAGGCTTTGGCGAGACTTTCCCGACCTTTCCATTGGGGGGAGAAGTGTTTAACCACACAGGGAGAATTAGCCGAATTTTGCTGATCTATGGCTAAGTATGTGGTACTAAATCCCCCTTCTCCTAAGCATTTGATGATTCGATAGCGTCCAGCAATTATCTGTTCAGTTTTCATAGTAAGTTAGCTGTGAAGGTGAACAAAAAACAGTCAAATAGTGGCTATTTGCGGAATTACCCAGATTTTCACTAATGGTCGCGGTCAAATTGGGAGAAATCATTAAACCAACCTCGTTTCCAAAAAAAGTAAATTAAACTACCCGCCATAATTGCCATTAATGCTAGGGATATTGGATAACCATAATAGGATTTTAATTCTGGCATATTCCAGGGGGAGGTTTCCGGGTCAAAGTTCATTCCATAGACACCGACAACAAAGGTTAGGGGAATAAAAATTGTCGAGATGACCGTTAAAACTTTCATGATTTCATTCATGCGGTTTCCCATAGACGACAGGTAAATACTAATCAGATCTGAGGCTAACTCCCGGTAAGTCTCCAGCATATCGCGAATATTGACTGTATTATCATAACAGTCTCTCAGATAAACTCGCACTTTTTTGCTGACCAATTTATTTTTGTCGCGAATCAGGATATTTAAGGATTCTCGCTGATACCAGATCGCGCGACGTAAAACAATCAGATCCCGTTTCGTTTTATAGATATTCTGCATGGTTTTGGATTGTGGCTGAAACAAAACCTCATCCTCTAAATCTTCTAGCATATCGCTATAGACTTCTAAGACCGGGAAAAATTCATCAATAATCGCGTCTAAAATAGCATAAGCCAGATAGTCCGTGCCATATTTGGTAATATTACCTTGATTTTGGCGAATCCGATTTCTGACAGGTTCTAAACAGTCATATTTAGGCTTTTCTTGAACTGTGATTACATAATGTTCCCCTAAAATAATACTAACCTGTTCTTTATGTAATTTTTGAGACCGGGGACTTAACATGACCATCCAAGCGATAATTACTACATGATCGGGATTGTCATAATAAACAACTTTCGGACGCTGAGGAACATTCACCACATCTTCTAAAGCAATGGGATGAAGGTTAAAAATTTCGGTCATCTGTCGCCAGGTTTCTAAGTTTCCTAAACCTTGTATATCTAACCAGGATATACATTCAGAATCATGATAACGAGTATATTCTGAGGGACTGTTGATGATAGTACGCATAGCAGTAGTCTGGTTGTACTCAATTACCACCAGTTGAGGAGGAACTGCATCACTTTTCAGGTCTAGGGTTCCGGGGAGGGTTCCGGGTTCGTCAAAAAAATAGTCTAACTCTGATTGTTCTTCGTCTTCTTCGGTGATTTCTAATTCTGGGTCGGGACTAGATGGGGGTTTGACATTTGAGGTCATAAAATATGCGATCGCCATAAATTACTATGATGATTATTGTATCGAAATTCCCTCTAAGTTTAAATAGGCGATCGCAGTTGCGGGATGACCAATTGTTTAAATTATGGTTAACAAGTTAATTTCACTAGCCAGATTGAGTCTATCCCATATCATTAAATCATAATTTATCTCAGACTAACTGTGGACGCAACACTATTTCAGTCGTTGCGTCCCGATTTGCTTCTTTCAATAGTTGGCGATACCTAATTCTTGTTGGAGAGATTGATGATAACGAGCAGATTGCCAATTTACAGCCTGTTTAATTTGGGAAACCCGCAAATTGCGAACCTGACTAAAATCAGCATCTTGCAGATTAGCACCCTCAAAAATAGCGTGTTCTAAATCTGCCTTACCCAAATTAATACCCGCCAAATTAGCATTAGTCAGATCCGCACCTTTGAGATTAATAAAAAACGACTTTTTGGAACCATTAGCTTTCATGATACTGTCTCCCCAGATTTGGTGCTTTGATATAGCAGTTACCAGGACAGTTATTAAACAGACCACTGACGCTAAGGGTAGAGTCCTTTTAACTCCTGATTCCCGGCTCCCTGTTATGGTTTCCATTATGCGGCAGATGACAGACAATTTCTGTGATATTATGGCTAAAGGTTGGTGAATTTGATCAATTCGGAGAGTGATTTGAGTGGACTAAGACAGTGATCTAGATCAATACTGTTGTAAAATGATGGTGGCAGCGGAGATTTTTAGTAGTGCCAGGGGTTCTGGGTATCAGGACAGTTGAGAAACTGTGCTAATTGGAGACCAAAAACTAAACTAATGATTTGATAATTGAGATATAACTAAGATAAATAGTAAAGGAAAATTCTACCATGACGACAGCAAATGATGTTCTGCGAGTGGCTGTGGCGGAAATAGGCTACACTGAATCACCCCCACACAGTAATCAAAATAAATATGGTCAGTGGTATGGTATGAATCATGTGCCTTGGTGCGCGATTTTCGTGTCCTACTGCTTCGATCGCGCGGGTCTGACCCTACCAATTCGCACCTCCAAAGGATTTGCCTATTGTCAAGATGGGGTACATTGGTTTCAGAGACAGGGCCGATGGTTTTCTCAGCCACAGGTTGGGGATGTGGTATTTTACTGTTGGCAGGGGGACGGTATCTCTGATCATGTGGGAATTGTAGAAACTATTCATTCTGATGGTAGTGTCACCAGTATTGAGGGTAACACAGCGGTTGGTAATGAATCTAATGGCGGAGCAGTCATGCGTCGCCAACGTCGTCCTGGGGGGATTATGGGTTATGGTCGTCCGGCTTATAAACAACAGCCTACACCAGCACCTGCAACCCAAAACACTACTCCAACTCCCCCGACTCCTGAAACCAGTCAACCCACGCCAACTGATACAGTCCCAGAATATCACCGCAACCTCTTAGATGCTTTGACTCGCCGTGATTCTTCTTCTTAGTAAAAAAAACCCGGTTCTCGAAAACTGGGTTTATGAGTGCTTCTTGGTATCTAATCACTAACTGTTAATACTTACCACATCAGAGGATTATGCCACCAGCTAATTTTCATCAAGTTTTGGAACTAGCAGAGTCTCTGTCGGAGTCCGAGCAAGATTTTTTAATTGAAATTCTGCAAAAACGATTATCCGAAAAAAGGCGGAAAGAAATTGCTGAGAGTATTGTTGAGGCTCATGCTGAATATAAACAGGGTAAAACTCAACCAGTGACTGTTGATGATTTAATGGCGGATAAAGAAACCCGGTTCTCGAAGAAACCGGGTTTCTCTGGGGTTGACACTTAGCTATAGTGATGCTATACTTAGATTTGAAAATAATCGCCATATTCAGGAAGCGTGGGATTATTATTGTGATATTTGGCGATTTAATAGCAAAATTCCCGTTAGGTCAGCGTGCCGAGAATATTGAAAAGGCGATCGCTTACTATCAAGACGCTTTAGAAGTGAGAACCCGCCAAGCTTTTCCTTACAATTATGTAGAAACATCATTTAATTTAGGGGTTGCTTATCAAGAATTAAAACAATGGCAACTCGCTTATGATACCTTTGATAATGCCATTGAAACCGTCGAAGATATCCGGACAGAAATTGTTAAAGGGGGAGATGCAGATAAACAGAAATTAGCCGAAGAATGGCAGACGCTTTATCAACACATGGTCGAAGTTTGCATCGAACTGAAAAACTATACCGCCGCCATTGAATATGTGGAACGCAGCAAAACCCGTAACCTGGTTGAACTCATGGCAACCCGTGACCTTTACCCCAAAGGCGATATTCCCCAAACCGTCCTCGATGAACTCACCCGCCTGCGTGGAGATATCGAAACCGAACAACGTCGCCTGGAAATTGAAGAACGCAACCGCGACAACTTTGGCGGCACAACAATGGGAGAACGCGGCGCTAATGTCACCACCGCGCCAACTTCACCGCCAGACCGCAGCCGCCTCTACCAACTTCAGGAACAACTCGATCGCCTGATTAACCTTGATATTACCCCCATTGACCCGGAATTCCGCCGCACCCAAAAGGTTCAGCCTATGCCTTTTGCAGAAATTCAAGCGTTAACAGGGGAAAATACGGCGATTTTAGAATGGTATATTTTGCGCGATCGCTTTTTGGTGTTTATCGTCACACCCCCGACAAAACCCACCGCAACCGACGGGGAAAGGGTGACACTCTGGCAGTCTAGTCCAGCAGATTATCAGCAATTAATCCAGTGGGCTAATGACTACTTAAATGCTTATCAAAACCGCACGAGTCAAAATTGGCAAAATAGCCTGATTTCCCGCCTGCAAAAACTGGGGGAAATTCTCCATATTCATGAACTGCTCGCGACTATCCAGAAGACGGCTAACAAATGCGATCGCCTGGTTTTAATTCCTAACCGCTTCCTGCATTTATTCCCCCTTCACGCTATCCCCCTCTCGGTATCGGGGAGAAATATCACCTATTTAATGGATCGATTTTCCGGCGGGGTTAGTTATGCACCCAGTTGTCAACTTCTGCAAACGGCAAATAATCGCGATCGCCCGAATTTTTCGGAACTTTTTGCCATCCAAAACCCCACCGAAGATTTGGAGTTTACCAACTTAGAAGTTCAGACCATTTCCAGCGATTTTCAACCCCAGACTATTTTAGCTCACAAAAAGGCGACCAAAACCGAGTTAAATTCTGCACACCAAAGGAAACTAAAATCAGCCCATTGTCACCATTTTTCCTGCCACGGTTATTTTAATTTTGCCAATCCCCTACTGTCCGCTTTATTACTCGCCAACTGCTACCTAGAACCGCCTCCCTCGCCGATTGACCGCAACTGCCACCTACCTGTTAATGATAACAAAACTGTTGATTTAAGTCAATGTTTAACGTTGGGGGATGTGTTTACTTTCGATTTGGGTTGCTGTCGGTTGGTGACGCTTTCCGCCTGCGAGACGGGGTTGATTGATATTCTCTCCAACAGTGATGAATATATCGGCTTACCCAGTGGCTTTTTGGTGGCGGGTTCGACTAATGTGGTGAGTTCCCTTTGGGCGGTTAGTGATATTTCCACGGCGTTATTAATGATTCGGTTTTATGAATTATTAAGGGATGGATATAATGTAGCGATCGCTTTAAATTCTGCCCAAAAATGGTTAAGGAATGTCACGAAATCCGATTTATTAAATTGGATAAAACCCGCCCACAAAATGAAGTTAAGGATGTCTTTACAACAGATAAAAGATGATCAACCCTTTGCTTCTCCCTACTACTGGGGGGCATTTTGTGCGGTGGGGAAAGTTACAGAAACCCGGTTTCTTTGAGAAACCGGGTTTCTAAATTCGATGTCATTTAAAATACTGGCTAAAATTTCGGGAGTCAATCCGTTATCAACTGCTTTTTTTCCGATTTCTGTCATGGTTTGACGCAGCTTGTTTGTCGCTGATGTCCTGGAAAGCAATTGATTTTTTAGCACAAAAGCAATCTTCGTCTCTATCTGTAGCTTTTCGAGTTGGTCAGCATGGCGATAATATTCGGCGATATCAATCGGAACTTTAATAGTGATTTCTTTTAAGTCGGTCATGTTGTTTTCCTCAAAGCACTATATAAATGGGGATTTTTAGGGGTTCGCAAAGCTAATTTTAATGGTTGAGACACCCCCTACCCTATTCTATCATCTGGGATTACCCATTGTCTATCTAACCAAAGTCCCAGAAACCGGGTTTCTAAATTCGCACCCAAACCAGAAATCTGATACAATGGATATAATGATGCGTTTTCAAATAAGTCTATGTCTTTTGAGGAACAAAACTTAGCCGCTTTTGTCCAACTCCTACAGGAACAGCCTCAATTGTTTACCGACCCAAAACGTCAAGAACTACTTAAGTTAATTGAACCCTTAGCAGATGATACTGAAACCTTATCTAGTGCTATATCTATGTGGTATGAACAATATAATAATATTGTGAATAGTCAGTTTCAAATATTGAACAACTATATTTATAGCCAGCAGTCAGAACCCAGTGATCAACGTTTAGCCGGAACTACTAGCTTCTCTTCAACTCCTAGCCAACCTCGAATCACTAAAGAGTTATTAAAAAATAGCATTGTGCAAAGTCAGCCAACTAAGCAAACTCCCCCCAAGAAATCATCAACTGATAATTAATAGATGGTCGCCGATACTCAGTTAGAGACTGTGAAAAACCCGAAGCTAACCTTAATCGCCTTTCAACTGCGAAACATTTTGCAGTCGGGAGATGAACCCATTGAAACATCAGACCATCTGTGGGAAAAATGCCGGGAATTGGGAATTAAATTGGGTTCTCCTCAGTTAAAAGACTTGATTAAACAAATCCAGAAACCTGACGGGAAAATTGATTTTGCGTCAACGGATAATAACTCGGACCATATCCCACTGTTGAAACCTGACCCAGATACCTTTTTATATTTCTATGGGAAACCGGATGCTAATTATCCTCAAATTCAGGGGGGAGTGTATCCGCTGCAAATTCATGATACCTACGCCGTTGATATTACTTTTTATCGACCGGAAGCAGTTGTGAAAGTCTCGGAATTGCAGACATTTATCAATCCCCACAATTGCTTAAATCCCGATTTTATCCAATCTGATTTGGGACAAACTCTCCTATTTTGGGCTGAACCCATGGCGGCGGAAAATAAAAGCGATCGCCATTTCCTCAATGCTTGTATTCGGGGATTATTTCCCACCCCAGAAGCCGAACTTTTATTAAAACATCCCCCCAGTGAGGGTCAGTTATTCGGGAGTCCGATTTTTGAATATCAAACCCCTACCAATCATCTATTAATCTGGTTGAATAATTCCCCGGAAACTCAACAGTTAGAAAGCCAAGGGGTATATTATGAACCCTTGATTCATCTATTATGTTGTCGCCATAAAATCCTCTATGCTTATCGCCAGTCCCGTTGGTGTAATCAACAGGCGAAACAACTCTATCAACAATTATCCCCCCATCTCAAAATCCTTGAGGAATTACCAGAACCCACCCCGCCAAAACTAGAGATTTTAAAGCAGGAATTAACCAAACTACCCCGACTATCCTTTAAATATTTCAACCATATTCAAGAGATTAAACTCCACTTAAACACCATTGAAACCAACTTAAAAAACTATCAAACCTGTGTGAAAGAACTGGAAGATATCGCCTTACCTGAAGATGACTTGCCTTTTTTGCATGAGTTTCAAGCCAAAGCCAGAAGTACATTTATCGAACAAATAGAAGTCGATTTAGAGTATTTAATCCCCGGACAAGACTTGTTTTCAGAACTGATTAACACCATTCGCGGATTAGTAGAAATTGAACAAACAGAATGCGATCGCTCCTTAGAACACACCATCCAAATTCTCGGGGCTGGACTGGGTGCGGGAGGTATTGTCGCTTCGGCGGTTTCCGGTCATATTGAACAAGGTTTCCTGGTGAAAGATGACCAAAATCAATATATCTTAAATCCCGGAATTTCTGCCTTATTTTGGAGTCTTTTCGTCTTCCTGCTAGTCGGTGGTGTGGTCGGTTCTATCAATGGTGGGTTACTTGAGTGGTATAATAACTACTTGAAAAAGCGATAACCATCAAGGCTGAGGAATTTAAGGTTTTTTTAAGATTTTCCCCTTGACAAACCCCCTCTGATAGCATATTCTAGTAATCAGACTATGGTAAGTTCAAAAATGCAGCGTATTTCAATCACACCTCGTTCTGACTGGCAAGACAAATGCGACGAGGTGGGATTTCATTTCTACGAACTAGATGGATTGTATTGGAACGAAAGGGTTTGTTATCAATTTACCAGCGAACAAATTGACGAAATAGAAGCGGCTACCCAGGAACTACACGAACTCTGCTTAGAAGCCGTTGATTGTATTGTGTCGGAACAACGTTATCAGCAACTGTCAATCGACCCAGATTTTTTTGAACTATGTTGTCGGTCTTGGACGCGGGAAGACCTGAGTTTATATGGTCGGTTTGACTTGGCTTATGATGGCGTTAACCCCCCCAAATTACTGGAATATAATGCCGATACTCCGACGGCTTTGTTAGAAGCCAGTGTGGTACAATGGATGTGGTTAGAAGAGGTTTTTCCTGATGCTGATCAGTTTAACTCAATTCATGAAAAATTACTAGCCCAATTCCAGACAATTTACGAAAATTCACCCCCACAAGGAAAGTATCTACATTTCACCTGCGAACGGGATACAGAGGAAGACTTGGGGACTGTTGAATATTTAAGAGATTTGGCGATGCAAGCAGGTTTTGAAACCAAACATCTATATATAGATGAAGTGGGTTGGGATTCTCATAGGATGTGTTTTTGTGATTGGGAATATAAGCCAATTAAGTTAATGTTTAAACTTTACCCTTGGGAGTGGATAGTTGATGATGAATTTAGCCAGTTTCTGCTGAATGAACCGATGCAATTGCTAGAACCACCCTGGAAAATGATTCTCAGCAATAAGGCGATTTTACCAATTCTCTGGGAATTATTTCCAGATCACCCTAATTTATTACCTGCTTATTTCGATTCTAGCCCCCTGCGACATCCCTACATCAGTAAACCTATTTTCTCCCGAGAGGGTGCTAATATTAGCATTTATTATGGCGATCGCACTTATCAAACCCCAGGGATATATCAAGATGTACCCGTGATTTATCAAGCCTACTTTCCCCTCCCAGAATTTCAAGGTTGTTATCCGGTGCTGGGTTCTTGGGTTATCGGTGGGGAAGCAGCCGGGATTGGTATTCGAGAAGATCGTACCCCCATCACCCAGAATACTAGCCAGTTTATCCCCCATTATTTCATCTAACTTTCAAGTTTTTCTTGCCAGCATAAAATAGCCTGTTTAAACTCATTGAGAGAGATAGTTTCGATGGGTTCATCATCTATAATCAAATTCTCAATGGTCACATTTTGGGGGGACAAACTCACATAATAAGCATTACCAGAACAGATACAATCAGCAATTTCGCCATTTTCTAACGCCGCAATTTGATTGCAGATATGCCTAACATATTCGCAGTTATCTTGAACATCCAAAGTTAAAAATTCCACTACCAGGCGGTGGGCGTTACTTTGTTGTTTCCACTCTGACCAGTCCCAATTAGTTTCCATACTCATCTTGACAACCTTAAAGGAAATCCTGTGTTAATTTTACCATCTGAATTAGTAGCCCCAACGACGACGTATTGGCTGCCATCATTAGCCTGACAAAACCGATTATCTCCGCCGCTAGGGCTATTATAGCCACACCAAGCCCAATTAGGAGCGTTAGAAGGACATGATATCCTATTGTCGGCGGCGTGAGCAATGGAGTTAATTACCTGTGTGGGAGTACAGCGATCGGGAAACATAGTCGAAAATTTGGTGGCTTGAGATGACCCTTGATAAGTCCATTCTCCTGCGTAAATACCCTGACTATTGGCGGGTTGGGTAATGTTAAATCTGGCAACAGTGGAGGGATTTCTTCCCCCAGGACGCGAATGAAATCCTACCAGTCTCCCCCGTCGATTCAACTCTCCACAAAAAATATGTGTATGATTAACTTGTCGGTTATTATAAGCGGCTACCCAATGGCTGGAATTTAAACAGTTACTCGCTTTTCCGGGTTCACTAGCAGCAAACACAAATATAGCTACTGTTGCTATAAATAACCCTAAGATATTGATGAATTTGGCGACCTTCCGCCTAGGGGTTGTGGTTGTCATAAATTCTCCTGTGAATTTTATGGATTGTATCTATGGTGATTATGACCGTTATATGATAACATAATTTTAGGCAATTTTCCAGGGTAAGATGATGGGAGCATATCCCAGTCTGTAAACAGTATTGAGAAATTTTGGGCTAAAATGAGCGATCGCCTGTGGGTTAGAAAATTTACCCCTACCAGGAAATTACCTATAATCACTGTAATTATCCCTTTATTAGCATTGACGTTATGGGGATGTTCTCTGGTGGGAATAACACCAACACCCACCTTAGTTCAACAAGCCCTAACCATACAGATTAAAGAAATCCATCAACAACTCAAGCTACAATCAGATTTTGCCAGGTCTCCCCAATCATTTAAAATCACACGGGTAGCCATCTCGAATATGGAACCAATAATGATTAACAACCTCCAAGGATTTAAAGTTGAGGGAACCTATAACCTGAGTGTTAAATTTAGCGATCGCTGGTGGCGGGAACAGCAGAACCGATTTCAGATTTACCTACAAAGACAAGCCCAAGGTAGAATCTGGAGATTAGCACGTTTAGAAAATCAGACAAATCGATGGTCTACAGTGCCAATTCCCCATCGACGTTTTTAGGGATATCAGCCTGATTAATCATAACTTATCCCAAACGATGATTACTTTCCATTTCCCAGGGTTCCGATTTAGCATCAGTCAACCTGGGATTATTGCTAGGCTTTAAAACCGATTGAATAGTCCGCAAAAAACGATTAGGCTGACCAGATTTCATCGCCTGACGTTCCTGGACTTTTTTCGCCAAATGTCGCATAACCGAGGCATCTAATTCATCAATAAAGTGTTCGGCAATGCGTTCTCCGACACATTCGATCGCCTCGGAATATTGAGCCATTAACAGGTCAACGGTAGCCGCCGCACCATCCACCATTTCATCATCAGATGTCGGGGTAGTTTCCGCCGAGGAATTGGGGGAATGAGAGGAATTATTAACAGGTTGTGGAGGCTGATAATTAGTACGATAAGGACGGCGGTTAAGTAGATTTTGATATTCATCAATAGTCATCCCCAAATTATGAAGGTGATGATGAACATGATCCAGCAAATCGATTTCTTGAGGGGAATAGGTGCTACGATTGCCATTTAATCCGTGCAGTGTTGCCCAGGTTTTGAGGAGGCTAGTATCATTAATGTGATATCGGTCTAATAATTGAGTAGTGGTTAAATCCGTCTCCGGGGTAGGCTTAAAATCACTCATCTAAATTTCTCCTTAAAACTAGATCTCAGACAACCAGACCAGGGTTGAGACCCACCAGAGTCCGTAAATCATCCCTAACCCCGGTGGGGCTTCATCGCTACGACATAGATTATCATCAATAGGGCCGTGTCGTTCAAATTTTATGTAAATTTTAAGTTTTTATGGTAAAAATGAATATAGGGCTTCTTTATCTGTTTGAGAAAACTGCTATGCCAATCTACGATTATTTGTGTCCTAGCAATAACCGCAAGATTGAGGTGATGCACAGTATCAATCGGGAGGTGAAAACCTGGGGCGAGGTTTGTCAGTTAGCGGGTTGTGAAGTGGGGGATACCCCAGAAGATGCACCCGTCCGTCGCCTCTTGAGTTCACCCATGCTGTCTATTCCCACTTCTAATGCTGATTACAGAAATGCGGGGTTTACCAAGCTAGTCAAGCGAGATAAGGGGGTTTATGAGAATGTGACCGCCCAAGATTAATCGACTCCTAAATGAGTATCGCCATGGATTAACCCTCTCCTACTAATGGGATGGCTAATCCTGGTTAATCATTTCGTCGGTAGATTAACCCGATTCACAGTATGAATTTGCCAATCTGGGCTAGTTTCTGGGTAATCTAGGCGGTAATGTCCCCCTCGGCTTTCCTTGCGAAAAGTGGCACTTCGCAGAATCAAATATCCGATATCTAACAGGTTGAAAGTTTCCGCCAACGCTTTCAAAGTTTTGCCCGATTCAGGAGATAATAACTGCATATTTTGCCGAGGATTCATGGTCAGCAAATATTTACTGATTTGTAATTTTTGCAACTCCTTGCGCCAATTTAAAACAATGGGGATAGCTGCTTCTAGGACGGTTTGGGTCCGACAAATTCCGGCACTTTCCCACATCAAAGCCGCCAAACTGTGGCGAATTTCCTCCATTTTCTCTAATTCTTGAGTATAATCAGATTTACCTTGCACCAATATCATGGAAGGTGTATAATCGATATATTTATGGTCAGTCAAATCCATTTCAATTTTGGATAATTGAGAAGCAAAAACCAAACACTCCAATAGGGAATTACTAGCCAAACGGTTAGCGCCGTGAACTCCGGTGCTGGCAGTTTCTCCAATGGCATATAACCCTGGCATAGAGGTGCGATTCATTAAATCACAGGTAATACCTCCCATCCAATAATGGGCAGCAGGAGCCACAGGCATAGGTTCATTAAAGACATCAATGCCCCAATGTTGACAGACGTTAATAATATTCGGAAAACGATGGCGAATTTTATCTGGTGGGATGGGTCGCATATCCAAATACACATTATCCTCAGCGGGGTGATCTGAGGTTTTTTGTAGGTGCATAAAAATGGCGCGACTCACGACATCTCTAGGGGCTAATTCCCCGGCTGGGTGATAGTCAAAGGCAAAACGCCGCCCTTGGCGATCGATTAAATGAGCCCCTTCTCCTCGCACAGCTTCACTGATTAAAAAATGGGGTGCGCCGGGTTTCATTAAGGCTGTGGGGTGAAATTGGAAAAATTCTAAATCTCGGACCGCAGCCCCCCCTCGCCATGCGATCGCAATGCCATCTCCGGTGCTAACTTCAGGGTTAGTAGTTTTGGCGAAAACTTGACCGCCGCCACCAGTGGCTAATACGACAGCCTTAGCTTGTAGCCAGCGAATTTGACTTTGATACAGGACACTAACACCCTGACAACGCCCAGTTTGAGGATTTTGCCATATACTTAAAGCGATCGCCCCAGAAACCACCTGAATATTAGGGCGTTTCAATACCGTAGCCATGAGGACATCAACGATCGCCCTTCCCGTAGTGTCGCGGGAGTGGAGAACCCTGGGATAAGAGTGGGCGGCTTCTAGGGTAGTGGCTAATTTTTCTCCAGTGCGGTCAAAGTCCACACCCAAATTCACTAAAAACTCGATCGCCTCCGCCGCATGGTCTACCAAAAACTGTACAGCTTGGCGATCGCATAATCCCGCCCCCGCCTGTAAAGTATCCTCCAGGTGTAATTCTGGCGTATCTGGGGGATAAATAGCCGCCGCAATGCCACCCTGAGCCCAGGGACTAGAGCCACTTCCCAGGCTATCTTTAGTAACTAAACCGACGCGCAAATGAGGCGGAATGCAAAGACTGGCATAGAGTCCAGCCGCACCACTTCCCACCACAATGATATCAAATTGATTAGGAATTTCCTCCGCCGACTCCGAGAACTCCGAAGTGGGGTTGGGGTTATGTTTCATGCTGTTAAATTCGACGCTTCCAACGAGTATATCGATTCTTTTCTGGAATTTCAGCAATTGCCGAAAAAAGCCTAGGGCCATGGACACCATCCACCCCAGACCAGGGGCGGCGGTGTGCTACCCATTATCTATCACCCATTACCCCCATTATTTAGTTGGCATTTCTACCAAAAATTTACCATCTTCAAAAACAAAAGTTTGCCCCCGTTTAATAAACCCTTGAAAGCCATCCTGTTGAGGATTAGGCAGCGAACCTGGCGGGTAGTGATACAGCCAAATTTTATTTTTAATCTTGTCGGGTAGGGTGATAAGTTCCTGATAGTGAGCATGAACACCCCCAGTAACTGGAGCCGTATTGCAATCATGAAAAATCAGATTAGCACTTTCATAAAAACCCTGCAATTTTTGCGGACAATACTTAGTATCCGTAGTCAAAAACACCTCAACTCCCCCCACGGAGAAACTCAGACCATAACTAGGAACATCCTGATATTTGTCTTGAATATGAATAGTAGGAACCAAAGTAAAATCAACCCCTTCCCAAGTAAAACCAGACCCCGGAGAAATCGGTTCAATATCAAAATAGGTTTCTAATGTAGCCAAATCATCTTCAATAGAAGTCATACTTCCCGCCAGACAATTATTCCATACCAGGTCAACCAGTTCTTGGCTCAGGTAAAGTTTAGGGCGTGAGCAATTAGGGTCAAATTTAGTCGTAAACCCCATATATTCCAAGCCTCCCGTATGGTCAGCATGAATATGGCTAATATAAATATCAGTAACATCTCGATAAGACCATCCCAACTGATACAGAGAATGTCGCAGATCACTCCCACAGTCAATCAACAGTTTCCGATTATTTTCTGCTACCAGCATCATATTAGATTGAAAGTTATCAGCCCCCACGGTAAAGGCTGAACCCGAACCTAAAAATATTAGCTTCATGACATGATCAGGTCGATGGATGTTCAAATTTAATCATATAGCCTGGTGAAGTCCCACTAAAACTTAGATGGGGGTATCTGTTCAACTTTAATCAGCCCCTCCATTACTGACCTAACAATGGGAGCAGCCACCAATCCACCACTTCCCCCTTCTGGTTCATCCACTACCGCTACAACTACATAGCGAGGGTTGTCCACGGGGATAATACCAACAAAGCTGGCAATATAAGCCCCCTGATAATAACCACCCGTAGAACTAGCTTTTTGAGCAGTTCCGGTTTTTCCAGCAATGCGATATCCGGGAATGTGGGCATTTTTACCAGTCCCATCCGTAACTACAGTTTCCATCATCTCCAAAACGGTTTGGGCGGTTTCTGCGGAAAAAACCTGCTCCGGTTGTGGGATGGAAGTTTGCAAGTAGGACTGTCCCTGGCTATTAAACAACCCTTGTACGACATGGGGTGTTACCAACTTACCACCATTGGCTAAAGTAGCATTGATTTGGGCTAATTGCAGAGGAGTAATCGACAATCCCTGACCAAAGGAACTGGTAGCAATCTCAATCGGTACATTCACAAAGTCTTCAGCACTTTTCAGCAGACCAGTCGCCGCAAAGGGTAAGTCAACATTAACGACTTTCCCCATACCTAGACGCTGTAGACCCTGATAATAAACTTTTGGGTCCAGGCGTTGCACAATCCGCACCACGCCGATATTACTCGAATATTTGACGATATCGGTAATCGACACATTGCCCCTAGCACCTGCGGAACTATAATCAGCATTAGAGATAGTCCAAGGTCCGATCTGAATGCTACCTTCATCATTAATGTAACTATCTGGTGCGATCGCCTTAGCCTCTAAAGCTAAAGCCACTGCTATCGGCTTAAAGGTAGAACCGGGTTCATATAAATCCGTCAAAGCCCAATTTTTAAATAGTTCCTTGTCAAACTTATAGTAATGATTAGGATCATAAGAAGGCTCATTCACCAACGAAAGTATAGAACCATCTTCGGCATCCATAACAATCACAGTTCCCCGTTTGGCGTTAAAAGCCTCCACCTGTTCCGCTAGGGTGCTGCGGACAATGCGCTGCATACGAGAATCAATGGTTAGCCGCAATTCTAGGTCATCCATTTGGATAAAACCCCCAGCCAGTTGAGAGGGAACCCATGCGCCATTTACCGCCCGTTGGAACAGCAGGGAAGGCATACTACGTTTAAGCAGGTTTTCCTGACTATACTCAACTCCGGCTTGACCTCGGCCTTCTTTGTCTACATAACCGACAACATCAGCAGCTAAATTTTGTTGGGGATAAAGTCGCCGCCGCTCAGGAACTAATTCTAAGCCATCAATCTGTAATCGGAGAATCCTGCGCCTCACCTGTTCTGATAACCCATCCGCCACCTTTAGACCACTCTGGGCTACATTAAATAAATTCAGCAGTTCCTGAGTGGTGGGACTGCTTAGATCAGTCCTTACCACTACTCCGGCTAGTTGCTGGGCGATTTCCTCCGGCGGGCTTTTAAACAAAACTGGGTGAGCATACAGGGTATATATCTGCTGATCAAAAGCCAGAATTGTACCATTGCGATCGCTAATGGGACGACGGGGAATAAACGGTAGAGAACGCTGTTGTTGCTGATATTCAGCTTTTTCTTGCAGAAAAGGACCTTCGATGATTTGCAGATGAAATATGCGAATACCTAGCCCGAAAATTCCCGCCAGTAGGATTAACCACACCAAGTACAGGCGAACCGGACTGCATTTAGCGGACTTAATCGGCTTTGGCCTCCTGTGGGAGACTCTGCTAGAGGGTTTAGAGATTAGATTTTTTGGGGGATGGTAAACACTAGCAGAACCTGGCGATCGCATAGTGTCGCCTTGGCTGTATCGCTTCTTGATTCTGCCCCGTAATGGTTGACGATTACCACGGGAAGAAAAACCAGATTCATGCGATCGACTCGAACCCGAAGAATAATCAGAAGAAGCCATTGGCTATTTCACCCTGCTAGTATTAACCAACTGTGTTCGATCTTTACGCGCCATTGTCCCAGAAGCACTCCTATCATGGGTCGAGAAGCATTACCTGACTGCTAATAAGCCAAAGGCCGATTTGTTTGAGGAGGCGAAGACCAGGGAGGATTGACAATCGAGGAAAGTTCTCGCCCCGTAGCTGGACGCGGAGGGGCTGGTTGCACATATATAATATTATCAGGGGTAGGAATTTCCAAACCCGCATCAGGGTCACCGGCCGATTCTACAATAGTATGTTTGAGTATTTCCTTAGCCAGGCGCAGTTGTTGCTCTTGTTGTCGCAGATGTTCTAGTCTCGGATATTGTCCTGTCCAGCGAGACTCCCCATAAACCTTCAGCCCATAGAAAGTCATAGCACCCCCCATCAAAACACAGGCTGCGATCGATGACAGTTGTTTAACAGTAATTAGAGATTTTAACCATAGGGGTAGCTCCTGCGTCCTGGGCAGAACTTCCACCACTGTAGTTTGAGCCTCTATGGTGCTGATGGGAGGTTCCTGTCGGGAGTAGGGAGCCGGTTTGACCCGGTTCTGACGAATGCGATCGAGAGAAACCACATTGTGAGGATTTTGGACTACAACAAAAGGGTTCACCTCGACCCGTTTACTGGGGCGGCGGGGTTTAAACGCAACAGCCATCACTTACACCTGATCACAATGTTTAGTTACTTAGTTTTGCCCAGACCTGATCCGGCAACCACAAAAACCTACTGTTATAGTACCACAGATGATATGCTCTGGTATATCTTGAACAATTAATTAATTTTGGCTGATAAATTAAATGTCCCAAGTTTCACCCAGCTTTGTATACTTGTGTTAAATTAGCCACCAATCCAAATGCCCGATTTTGTAACGGCAATACTTGGGGGGAAACTCCTGGGACCTGATCGCGGCTCAAATTCACCGAGCAATTAGCCAATTGGCGATCGAGGAATTAAGGCTGATTGGAACCGATGATCTAGCTGACAGTTGACCAATGTGGTTGTGTGCTGCCTCCAGAACACACACCGAAACCTGGCTGGCTACCCCATAGCCTAAATGCCTTTTTCGATCTAGGGACTGTAGGTTCAGAACCGCGTTTCTGTGCTGGCAGTCGAAGAAATCCCATTAAATTGAATTTGTGGGAGCATGATTTAATCTCAAATTAGGTTAACATTTTACGGCAATACGGTATAATACCAAGTATGGTGCGAGACCTTCGGGTATGAAATAGAGCTGAAATGGGCGTGGGGACTACCCGGTGAGGACTTCAACCCCTTGGTTGATTGGATCGCATCCCTGGCCATCCCATAACACAGCCGGATTTTTTGGCCCACCTTCGAGACC
>NZ_JARPLU010000620.1:0-247 GCF_032349615.1 Limnospira sp. PMC 1279.21
CAGGTCAAAGAAGATCCGGATTTACCCCAGCCCCGAGCTAAATCAAGTCTGGCGCCAATGGTTGGCCGCTTGTCGGTATTGCTACAACCAAGCAATTGCATTATCCCGGAGTGGTAAACGACTAAGCAAGTTAAAGTTACGCAATAAAGTGATGCAGAGTGACTTACCCGAATGGGTCAAAGAAACACCCTGCCATATTCGGCAGAATGCTATCTTTGATGCCTATCTCGCCTTTTCAGCCAGTCCG
>NZ_JARPLU010000621.1:0-245 GCF_032349615.1 Limnospira sp. PMC 1279.21
TGAAGCATGGACAACTTCCTCCGTTCTCTTAATCATTCCTCACTGTGCAATACCCACAATCCAAGATAGAGCAAGGCAAGCCTTGGTTAAGTCGGCTCTCGAACCTGAATGGGAATCGAGATTTGAAAGCACAAGCTATGGGTTCCGTCCTGGACGGTCAGCCCACGATGCAATATCCAGAATCTACCAAAGTATAGCACAAGACAGAACACTTAGGACGTATAATGGAGAGGACGAGATGACTC
>NZ_JARPLU010000622.1:0-242 GCF_032349615.1 Limnospira sp. PMC 1279.21
TTTTTCCAATGGGAATCCAACTCAAGCAATTTCATCAGCGCCGTAACGCACCAAGTCCCTCCCGTAGGGTGCGTTAGGCGCTTTTTCCCATGAGAATTAAACTCAAGCAATTTCATCAGCGCCGTAACGCACCAATTCCCTCCCGTAGGGTGTGTTAGGCGCTTTTTCCAACGGTAATCCAACCCCAGCAATTTCATCAGCGCCGTAACGCACCAATTCCCTCCCGTAGGGTGCGTTAGGCA
>NZ_JARPLU010000623.1:0-236 GCF_032349615.1 Limnospira sp. PMC 1279.21
AAAACACCATCCGGGTCGCTATCGTTATTGAGGACATCAATGGTAACGGTGTTTACAGTGCGGACGGTGGCGTTATCATCGTTAGCGGGGGGGGGTTGATTTTCTTGGATAGCCAGGAAGACGGTGGCTGGGTTGGAGATAGCGCCATCATAATCCTCTACGGTATAAGTAAAGCTATCCCTACTGGTAGATGAACCGTCATGGCTATAGGTGATAGTTCCGTTAGGGTTAACCGT
>NZ_JARPLU010000624.1:0-235 GCF_032349615.1 Limnospira sp. PMC 1279.21
CAGCTAAATCGGGACAGGATGCAAAGGCAAGAAGGTTGCAACGTCTATTGGTGAAGTCATATTATGCCCGACTCTTAGCAGTGCGGCGAGTGACCCAAGATAATCAAGGTAAGAAAACGGCTGGAGTCGATGGAATGAGAGCAATCTCTCCAAGGCAAAGGTTTGAACTTGTTGAGAGCATTAAGGGAAACCTCAAAGCAAAACCACTGCGACGGGTGTGGATTCCAAAACCTGG
>NZ_JARPLU010000625.1:0-234 GCF_032349615.1 Limnospira sp. PMC 1279.21
AACGTTGGAAGCAACAGCGAGAGGAGTTTATGGCTCAGATTGAACAGATGGAGCCGGAAGGGTTGGTTTACCTCGATGAAGCTGGCATGAATAGTCAAGACTCCGATTATCCTTATGGTTACTGCCAGGAAGGACAACGCTTCCATGCCCTCAAATCAGGGAAGAGGCAGGGCAGGGTGAGCTATAGCATTAGTCAAGGTGGTTAGGACGCAGCTTTGAGAACGGAATCCATGG
>NZ_JARPLU010000626.1:0-229 GCF_032349615.1 Limnospira sp. PMC 1279.21
TAGGGATAGAAAATCGTCAACTCCGCTTTTTTAGTCCTGATAGTGTTTTAGTACCAACCCCCGAAGAATCAGCCACTGAAGCTCAACGACAGTTAGGAAGTGTTCAAAATGAGTTAATCACTACTCAAAATCAATTGGAAATCGAACGACACCAGAAAGACCAACTAGCGGTCAAACTGCGAGAGTTGGGAATTGACCCCGAACAGTTGTAGATAATCGAGGTAAAAAC
>NZ_JARPLU010000627.1:0-229 GCF_032349615.1 Limnospira sp. PMC 1279.21
TAGGAGGATATCGCTTGTTTATACTCTCCTAAATGATACAGCGCATTCCCTCGGCTAAACCAAGGTTCATGGAAATCCGGTTTATATTTTAGGGCTTCGTCTTAGGAGGATATGGCTTGTTTATACTCTCCTAAATCAGACAGCGCCTCCCCTCGGTTATACCAAGCTTCATGGAAATCCGGTTTATATTTTAGGGCTTGGTCATAGGAGGATATCGCTTGTTTATACC
>NZ_JARPLU010000628.1:0-227 GCF_032349615.1 Limnospira sp. PMC 1279.21
ACTTAATCGCTTGAGAACTATCCCGACAGCTCCTAAACCTTGCGCCAGGACTGGCTGAAAAGGCGAGATAGGCATCAAAGATAGCATTCTGCCGAATATGGCCGGGTGTTTCTTTGACCCATGCAGGCAAGTCGCTCTGCATCACTTCGTTGCGTAATTTCAGTTTGCTTAGTCGTTTACCACTCCTAGATAATGCAATTGCTTGGTTGTAGCAATACCGACAAGCA
>NZ_JARPLU010000629.1:0-227 GCF_032349615.1 Limnospira sp. PMC 1279.21
GGAGAGCAAGAATTTAATCCAAGATTTGCTTTATATCTTAGGACAATAAGGTACAATACCCCAAAAGATTCGCAACTCAATAATGAGTATACGGTCAAACCCCAGACCATGCCAAATTTCCCTGACGACATACTCATCAAGTTGGATTCTTCATGGTAAAATCCAATCATGCCTTACAAAGCTTTCCGGACAAAACTAAAACTCAATGACCGTCAAGCCACCTTGAA
>NZ_JARPLU010000063.1:0-4706 GCF_032349615.1 Limnospira sp. PMC 1279.21
AAATCGGGGCAACTGGGAGGAGGCGGAGCGTCTGTATCAGCAATATTTGGAAGTGATGACCGAATTGGGCGATCGCAAAGGGATGGCATCCTCTTGGGGAGTGTTGGGAGAGATCCAGCGAAATCGGGGCAACTGGGAGGAGGCGGAGCGTCTGTATCAGCAATGTTTGGCAATTGAAACCGAATTGGGCGATCGCAAAGGGATGGCTACCTCTTGGGGACAGTTGGGAGATATCCAGCAAAATCGAGGCAACTGGGAGGAGGCGGAGCGTCTGTATCAGCAATCTTTGGCATTGAGAACCGAATTGGGCGATCGCGCCGGGATGGCATCCTCTTGGGGACAGTTGGGAGATATCCAGCGAAATCGGGGCAACTGGGAGGAGGCGGAGCGTCTGTATCAGCAATATTTGGAAGTGATGACCGAATTGGGCGATCGCGCCGGGATGGCATCCTCTTGGGGAGTGTTGGGAGATATCCAGCGAAATCGGGGCAACTGGGAGGAGGCGGAGCGTCTGTATCAGCAATATTTGGAAGTGATGACCGAATTGGGCGATCGCAAAGGGATGGCAAGCTGTTGGGTAAGTTTGGGAGATATCGAGAAAAATCGGGGCAACTGGGACGAGGCGGAGCGTCTGTATCAGCAATCTTTGGCATTGAGTACCGAATTGGGCGATCGCAAAGGGATGGCCGATGTTTATAATGAACTTGCCTTTGTCTATCAACACTTTAACCGAATTCCTGAAGCGATCGCCGCCTGGAAAGAAGGGTTAACCATTTGTCCCCCAGAGCAATTCCCCCTAGAAGCCTTGGAACTGGGTCGCAGATTAGGCGATGCTGCCTTTGAGATTGAAGACTGGGAAACCGCCATCTATGGCTATGAAGCTGCTATCGAAGCCGTCGAAACCCGTTGCACTTTCACCGACTCCTACAGCGAGAAACAAAAACGCCGGGAAGCCGCCTTAGACCTCTATCCCCAACTCGTGCAAGCCTGCATCAATGGCGGCGATATCGGGAAAGCCTTAGCCAGCGTCGAACGCAGCAAATCCCGCAACCTCATCGAACTCCTCAGCAACCGCGACCTTTACCCCAAAGGCGACATTCCCCCAGAAATTCTGCGACAACTCGACAAGCTGCGTCGGGAAGTCACCGCCAAACAGCGACTTATCGAAACCCTCGAAACCCCCACCAACCCCGATAATCAGGACATCGGCGGACTGGGACAACGGGGCAGCAGTGCCGCCAACTTCACCCCGGAAGTCATGAACAGCCTGCGTCAAGAGTACGAACAGGCGCAACAGGACTTAACCCGACTCCTGGAAACCATCAACACCTACGACCCCAACTTCAGCCTCACCCAACGAGTCCAACCCATCCAATTCTCGAAAATTCAGGAGTTATTGGATAAAGATACCCTGTTGATGCAATGGTATCTCAGCCCCCAAGGAATTTATACCTTTATCGTCAGGGGCGAAACCGGGGAAATTTCCGTGCATCTTTCCCCCCCAGAAAACCTGGAGCAATTACAGGAGTTGCGCGAAACCTATCTCCAAACCTATCAACGCCACCACTCCGACGACTGGGAAACCAATCTCGACCACTTCCTGCGCCGTCTGCGGGATATCCTGGAATTACCCCAACTCCTCGCCCAAATTCCCCCCACCTACCGCCGCCTAATTGTCGTCCCCTATCGGGAGTTGCATTTATTCCCCCTCCACGCCTTACCCCTGGGGGATGACGATGAACCGGAATATCTCGCCGATAGATTTCCCCTGGGAGTCACCTATAGCCCCAGTTGTCAATTCCTGGAAGTCTCCCAACGCCAGCGCAAAACCAGCAACCGCCAGCGCTTCTTTGCCATCCAAAATCCCACGGAAGACCTAGACTATGCGGACTTAGAGGTTGACGCCATTTTAGCCAACTTCTCCACCAACGCCAGCCGTCTCACTCGCCAGCAAGCCAGCAAAACCAGCCTGAAGGAAAACCCCCACCGCCAAGCATTCCAAGAGGCGGACTATCTCCATTTTGCCGGACATGGGGCGTTCAATTTCAACAGTCCCCTCCTCTCTCCCCTCGTCTTAGCCGGGGCGAAAATCTCGGTCAGTGACACAGAAGGGCAAACCCTCTGCGAGGAAACCACCCCCTCTGAACCCGCCGAGACTCGTTTTCTCCCTTGGCGCAAAGGCACGCAGATTGACCTAAGCAAATGTTACACCCTGGGAGAATTGTTTGAACTGGATTTACCCGCCTGTCGCCTGGTGATTCTCTCGGCTTGTGAAACGGGGTTAACAGACTTTTCCCCAGAATTGGAAGAGTATATCAGTTTGGGGCTAGGGTTTCTCTATGCGAAGGCGACGAACGTGATTTGCAGTCTTTGGGCGGTGAATGATGTCTCGACGGCGATTTTGATGGTAAAATTGTATGAGGAAATGCAGACCCAGCCCTCGGTGGCGTTAGCCTTGAAACAGGCTCAAGAGTGGATGAGAGCAGTCACCAAGCAGGAGTTAACGGCGTGGCTGAATGAGCAGGACTCGGCGGGAAACCCTTATCCCAAGGCGAAACTGCGAGAGAGGTTGAGGTTAGGCTTTAAACCCGCTAGTTACCGACCCTATCAACATCCTATCCATTGGGGGGCATTTTGTGCGATCGGAGTTTAGTCAATAATTAATAATTAATAATTAATAATTAATAATGAATTGCAGGACCCAATAATCTATTCCCAACCAGACAACCATGAAAGACTCAACCGAAACTCTGCTGATGTTCGCCGAACTTCTGGAAGCTGAACCGCCAATCCTACCGCCAGATGCTTTGGAACCCGCTAAGGAATTGGCAGCCAACTTGCAGAATCTATCTGAAGCCGATATCAATCAGGCATCAGATCTGATTATAGACTGGATGGCACGATTTCCGCAAGCCCAAAATCACTTGGAAAAAGCGCGACGACAAAGAACCCGCAAGGAAGCCAACAAAACCCGCAAGGAAGCCGACGAACTCGAAGAAGATTCTCCCGGTGAAATACAATACACAATTCCCAACTTCCAAATCATCGAAGAAACGGAAACCAGGGTGATTATTACTCCGGCTCCCAATTCCTCCCAAATCTCCTTGTTTATCTATGTTCGGGAAAGTTTGAGTCAATGGATTCAAAAAAAATAATTCCCCACACGGTTTATGCTCCCAATTTGCACCTTTTCGCGTTTCATCTGTGGCGGGGATTGACGGGGGAAACGGATTCCCTTGCGCCGCACCCGAAACAGTTATGGGAAAGGGGAGATGATATTTTAGAGACGCTGGGTTTTACGGAACGCCTCGACATTCACGGCTACCCAGACAACTCCCCAGAACCCGTCGGCTTGGAAGTTAACCTGAATCCTAAGAACCGTCTCCACCTCACGGGAACTCTGCCTAATTCGGACTTAAAAATAACGGGGAATATCTACACCCACCGACTGAATGATAGTTATAGCTTAACGGTTAATTTATGTCGCCCAGAATCGGAAAATGGCAACAAAACCCCAGAGGTCGATATTTCGTTTTGGCGCAATTTAAACACAGAAAGCCTGGTTTTTCTGCCAGATTTCATCAAAAGCTCTCTGGAACAAACATTGCTATTAACGGCATTTTTGCCAGTAAATGAACGCACAAAAAAGCCGGAAGATTTGGCAGATTTAGCGCACAGTTGCTTGGCGCAGGTAATGCCTTCCCGTAAGGTTAAACGTCCACCTTTGCACAAAATGGGGGAGTTGTTTGGTAGCCCGTTTTTTGAGTTTGGCGGTCAAGTTGTTGACGGGAATTTAGAGGGGGAAGCGCAGGTGCAACCCCATATCATCATCTTCCTGTTTCGGGACGATTTAGCCAGTGGTAAGTTGGTGGATGCTTATCGCCAATTTATCAATCTATTTTACTATCGAAATAAGGTGCTTTCCGCCTACCGGGAAACGCGGACACTGTACCGCAAAACCTACATCGCCTATACACAGTTAGAGCATAAAGTCAAGTCTTTTAAGCAAGAATTAACCCAAAATGAAACCCGTCTAGCGTTGACTGAGACGCAACTGGAAGACTTGAAAAAGGTGTTAAAGGAATTGGCGGCGTTAGATTTGGAATATGCGCGACTGTTGCGAAACTATAAGCATTGTCGCAATACGATTAGCATCAATACGAAAAACTATCAGGTAACATTGACGGATATTTTTGACAGGCTGAGAAAGAAGGGTTATGATTTACAACAGCAGGAAATGGATGTTTTCAGGGAGTTTAGCGATCGCACTTCTCCCTATTTCCAAACCCGCATTAGTGACGAACTCAACTACTTTGTGGAAGGATCGAGTTTAGCGGATAAAGCGATCGCCTCAATTCGTGGTATAGTGGAGATTGAACAAACCCAACGCGATCGCACCCGAGAACAACAAAACCAAAAACTCCAAGACGAAATTCAGGCTTGGGGTGTAGCCATTGGGACGGGAGCCATTATCGCTTCTACTTCGGGGTTAATGTTTGAGGAACCGAGGATTTTTCCCCTACCAGAAAATGGCGGGGGAATTTCCCATCCTTTTGCGATCGCTCTTTTCGCCAGTGTTGCGGGTGCTATTGTGGGGTGGAGTGGGACTAAATTTCTCATCTGGTTGAGTCGTCGGAAAGGGTTTCCTTTTCGTTAGGTGGTGGGGGGAAAGAAACCCGGTTTCTACCAGTCTCTCTGTTTCTCAA
>NZ_JARPLU010000063.1:4716-11740 GCF_032349615.1 Limnospira sp. PMC 1279.21
TCAAGATTTTACCTAAGAAACCGGGTTTCTCGGTGTCTGGTGGGGGGAAAGAAACCCTAAAGAAACCCGGTTTCTACCAGTCTCTCTGTTTCTCAATCAAGATTTTACCTAAGAAACCGGGTTTCTCGGTGTCTGGTGGGGGGAAAGAAACTCTAAAGAAACCGGGTTTCTCGGTGTCTGGTGGGGGTCAAATAGGAGCGATCGCTGCTGATGCTATTTTCTCCCATTGAAATAGGTCTGAAAAACCGCCTTAGCAATAGGTGCGGCGGACACAGAACCATAACCACCTCTTTCGACCAAAACTGCGATCGCAATTTCTGGTTGATCCGCAGGTCCAAAAGCCACATACATAGAATTGTTGGGGTGTCCGGGAATTTCTACGGTTCCAGTTTTCCCTCCGGTTAAAGGAATAGAACCATCATTCAAAATTCTAGCAGTTCCCTCCTTGACAGTATCAATTAATCCCTGTCGGACCACATTTAAACTACCCGCCGAAATGGAAGTTTTAATAGGTTTAGTTTCATCGGTATTAGTTTGGGAAGCCAAGAGGTGAGGTTGTACTCGATAGCCGCCATTAGCGACGGTACTGGTCATAACCGCCAATTCCAAGGGAGTAGCTAAAACCAACCCCTGACCGATCGCCATAGTGACAGTATCCCCCACATACCAAGGCTCACCATACCATGCTTGTTTTTGTTCTGGGGTAGGGATTTGACCATGATTAGCGCCATCAAGTCCCAATAAATCCAAATTAATACTACCACCAATCCCTAATTCTTTCCCCCATTTAGAAATTTGATGAGGTCCCGCCGCCATTCCCACCTGATAAAAAAAGGTATTACTACTAACAGCAAGTGCCTTTCTAAATCCAATAGTACCATAACCACTATTACTATGCTCATGAAAACTCACGCCGCCAATGGTAATAGCCCCCGCAGTGGGTACAGTTGAATTAGGGGAAAATTTCCCCGATTCTATACCGGCGATCGCCGTGACAATTTTAAATGTACTACCAGAAGGGTAGCCCTGTACAGCCCTATTTAACATAGGATTTTGGCGGCTTTGTAATTGTTCCCATTGTTGTGCAGTCATCGGACCAGAGAATATATTAGGATTAAAGCTAGGATGACTAACCATAGCCAAAATCGCGCCAGTTTGCACATCTAATACCACCACAGCACCAGAGCGATCGCCTAAAGCAGTTTCGGCGGTTTTTTGTAGTTCCAAATCTAAAGTTAACTGAAGCGGCTGACCGGGTTGTGGTTGTTGAATACCTAGCTCTTGAATTTCCTCTCCCCGAGAATTGACCTCAATTAATCGATTTCCCCACACTCCCTCAAGGGAAGAGTTAGCTATACGTTCTATCCCCATTTTCCCCGTTAGCATTCCCATAGGGTATTGAGGATTAGCCTTTAATTCCTGTAAACTAGCAGCGCCAATATATCCTAAAATATGGGAAGCCAGATGATTGTGTGGATAATAACGTTGAGACTCCCCGCGAACTTCTACCCCTTTAAAATACTCAGAACGTTCGGCGAGAGCAATAAACATTCCTGGGGTAATATCCTGTTTAATTAGCACAAAAAGATGGGAATTATAGCCCTTATTTTCGATAAGATTAATAATTTCTTGTGGAGTGATATCAAGAATCGGACCCAGTTGGGTAGCAATTTCCTGCCACTGTTGGGGTGACTGTTCCCTAGGCCAAATATAAACTGATCGCGCCAAACGACTGCGGGTGAGTCTTTGATTATGGCGATCGAAAATTTCGCCTCGTTTTGCCGGAATAGGAACTAGGCGAAGTCGGTTATTTTCCGCTCTGTCCCAATTGATAGCTCCTTGAATCAATTGTAAATTAGCGAGTTGAACAGTGTACAAACAAAACCCGGCAGTAATCAATAACAGCAGGATAATACCACGATGCAGACGGCCACGGTAAGACTGATGCCGCTGCGGTTTATCAGAAGTATATTGATTGTGAGGGGTAAACGGAGATTCACCAGCCATAGTTATCCTATCCAATGACCTACCTTTTATTTTTCAAAAGTGGTGTCATGAATCCGGAAAATCTATAGGCTGATTATTCCGTCGTGTAAACCTAAGGAGCAAATTGTTGTTCTTCCAGGGTGACAGGTTGTTCCGCATTTTTCTTAGAGATAATAGGGTCTAGGGGAGTTTCCACAGGAGGACTAGCGCTAGGCTTTAGAGAAGTGGAAGCATTAACAATACCACCGGAGACGATAATTTTAAATGCTTCTTCTACCGATAGGGATAAGTCGATCGCTTCATGGCGGGGAACAATAGCATACCAGCCACTGGTAGGGTTAGGAGTAGTCGGCACAAAAACACCAATCATATCTTCCGACAGGTGAGATTGAATGGTTGCATCTGCTGATCCGGTGACGAAAGCCAGAGTCCAAACTCCCCGCCGAGGATATTCTATCAGAACCACCCGCCGAAACTTATCATTTGAGTCTCTGAGGAGAGTTTCCAGAAGTTGTTTGAGGGTTTTGTAAACTGACCCCGCCAAGGGAATGCCTTGTAAAATCTGTTCACTGAGGTTAAGTAACCACTGACCAGCGATATTTCTAGCCATCAGACCAATGAACAGAATACCCATTAATGGAACAGCTAACCCCACCAAAATATTAAGTAGATTGACCAGAATGGGATTGAGGCCATCAAAAGGGTTAACTTGTTTAGGAATGCGGGTCAGAAATTTAATCACCGCTGTAGCCACGGTAATACTAAGCCAGATAGTAGTCGCCAGGGGAATTACCACCAGCAACCCGGCAATCAAATCATTTTTTAAATCATGTTTGAGGTTTTGGAACACGAGGCGTTCACTCTCCTGTTGACTAAAATGATGGGTTTGTGAAAATGGCGACTGCTTACGCCAAAGGGGTTAGGGGGACTGGCTGACTGAACCCGACAAAGAACCCCCCAGGAATTGGTAAGCCTAGAAAATGCGTTTTCGCTGTCGGTGGTTAGCAACAGATTCTACTAATCCCATGGCTAGAAAATTACTTAGGAGTGCCGATCGCCCATAGCTGAGAAATGGTAAAGGGATGCCTGTAACTGGTGCTAGTCCAATATTCATGCCAATATTTACAAATACTTGGAACATCAACATTGACAATACCCCGATCGCAATTAAGGAACCAAAACTATCCTTAGCAGTTTGGGCAATAATCACCAATCGCAGGCAAATTATCCAGAACACTGCCAAAACAATAATACAACCGATAAACCCCAATTCTTCCCCAATGGCAGAAAAGATGAAGTCGGTATGCTGTTCGGGAATAAAATCTAGCTGAGTTTGGGTTCCCTGATACAAACCTCGGCCATATAACTGTCCCGAACCAATGGCAATGCGAGATTGAATTAAGTGATATCCTGCTCCTAGGGGGTCTTGCTCTGGGTTTAAAAAGCCAATCAGTCGCTGCTTTTGATAATCTTGCAGAAACCCCCAGAAAATATCTCCTAATTTTCCGGCCCCCAAATTCATACCCAAGGCGAGAGGTCCGGTCACATACCGCCAAGGTAAACTCCACCAGCCTACAAACCCCATGGCTACAGCCCAAATGATGCCAGCAGGTTGATAGACTGTTGTTAAAATAGCTGATATAATCGGGGACAATAACAGGATTAACCAACCGGGATGGACATTGCCCCAATACAACATTCCCAGGGTAATCATACCAAAGACTAGGGAGGTTCCTAGGTTGGGTTCAATTAATACTAACCCCCAGGGAACAGCCGCGATAATCAGCATTTTGATGGTGTCTGGAATGCTGGGTATCTTGACCTCGTGCAGAAGTGCTGCCAAAACAATAATTATCCCCACCTTGGCAAATTCGGAGGGCTGGACGTGAAAACCACCAATATTAATCCAGCGTTGGGCTCCTAGGGCTGTGGTTCCGATTAATTGAACGGCAATCAGGGAGAGGTTAACGATAATATAAACTATCCATTTCCAATTGATTAGTGTTTGGTAGTTACTCTTGGCAATTATCATCGCCAGGATTAACCCTACACCTCCGGTGATCCAGTGTTGCCACCAGTCTGTCAGTCCTTGGGTAACTTCTACACTACGGATCATGATGCCGCCTAATCCGGTGAGGGCGACACAGGCGACTAATAATAACCAGTCTACTTCTGCCCAAGCTGCTAGGGGCGATCGCCTATAACTTTTTAATCTGGCTCTGAAAAACATATAATTTTTGGCTGAACTGTTTAACTCTTAACCTACCCACGGAAACAGGGATGATTAAATCACTCAATTATCACCTTTTTTGATGGGTTCATAGAGATACTCAAAGGCGTTACCGTCCGGGTCGCGACCGTAAAAGGAGGCGGTACCGTCTCGGTGTTCGTGAATGGGGGTAATTTCTGCCCCTTGTTGTTGTAATTGCTGATAGGCTGTTTCTATTTCCGTGCGATCGCTAAACACAAACCCAAAATGGGATCTGGCTTGGTTGTAACCTGGACCCAGCAAGGCAAGTCCATCATCTCCCGCCTTCAAATAAGCCCAATCGCTATCTTGCCATACTAATTCCATACCCAAATTTTGGTAAAAACTGGCGGCGGTCTGAATATCTTGGACACAGATGGCTACATGGCCTAAGCGTTTGAGTTGCATAATCAGAAATTAGGGTTTATGGTTGCTATTCTACGAAGAAAGTGGGCAAAATCGCCCACTCTCCGACACTGTGAATGATTTTAACCTGCCTTGACCAGTTGTTTGTCAGCAGGGCGATCGCTTTGGACAGGCGCACTCAAAGCCTCTTCTAGGGATGATTTCCCCAGACGTTCTTCTAGGATATCCATCACTCCCCGTCCAAAATCATTAGGGTTCCGTTTCCAGGCTTCTAAACAGACCTCCCCAAAGAAAGACCCCAAGGGTTCCGGGTTCCATAGAAGTTTCCGGGCTGTCCAAGGCATCAAACTCATGGGATTATAATTGCGATCGAGTATACCGTTGTTAAAGGCATATTCTTCTAAATGGGTGTGGGGTTGTAAGCCAATAAAAAAGATGGCAGGTTCCACCTTATCCGCCCCAAAAATCGCCTCCAATTCCCGATGATAAGCAATGGTCTGACGGATAGTGTCAAAGGTTTCATCAATCACATTAAAGGAATAGTTGACAGACACCAAATCATTAAATCCGGCTGCTTTTAAATCTCGGCAGTTTTCTAATACTACACGCAGATTATAGCCCATCCGCATTTTTCTGACCAATTCCTGGGAACCGCTGGTGATACCGATTTCAAAGTAATTCATTCCGGTTTTAACCATCAGTTCACACAATTGGGGGGTGAGGTTATCCGCCCGAATATACGCCGCCCAATTTATATCATTCATGCCAGCATCAAGGATTTTTTGTAGCAGTTCTACGGCATCATCAATAAATCGACGGGCGGGGATAAATTGAGCATCGGTAAACCAAAAGTTACGGATTCCACGATGGTAAAGTTGCTGCATTTCTGCGACTACTTCATCAGCGGGATTAATCCGCACCTGTTTACCTTCAATTACGGTATAGACACAATAACAGCAGTTGTGGGGACAACCACGCTTAGTCTGAACACCGATATAAAAATCCCCATCCTGAAAATAGTAGTCAAACTCCGGCCAAACTTGGCTAATATAATCATAGTTACAGGCGGTTTTCTCAATATTAGTCGGTTTTTCATGAATCATGCGATCGCGCGGTTGAGTTTGTCCGACCACATAACAGCGTTCATTACTGAAGTCTTCACCCCTCAATAATTTTTCTAATAACGCCTCCCCTTCCCCTACGGAAATAATTGTGCCATCAGGGAGACTCTCCCCTAATTGTTCATAAAACACACTCACCGCGCCGCCACCTACTACCGCGCGTGCTTGGGGTTGATAGCGTCTGGCTCGGTTGAGTCCCTGCCGCACTAAACTGGTATTACGCCACAGTTCGTTATAGTAGGATACTGCTAACCGTAATCCTCCGAAAGCACCCCGCAACTTAACTAGGGGGTTTTTGGCATAGTAAAACTCAAAGGCATTTTGCAAAGGATTTCCGCCCCGTCCGCCCACGGGAGCATAAATTTGGATATCCCGCCACGAAAATACTAACAGTGTCGGCTGGAACTCGTCAATGCAGTTATTGAGGGCTAAACTATAGTCTAGGGGGGGAACAGTCCCTAGGTCAAAGATTCGCTGCTCTACAGAACCAAATAGCTTATGTACATGGTCTGCTAGGTAAACTACCCCTATGGGGAAGATGGGGTTGCAGGGGAGCCGAACATATAGGATTTTTTGGTCCATGATTTTAAATGAGTGAATGGGTTGCTTATTAATATAACTTAACAATATAGCTGGCTGTTTTCATCTTACAATCAATGGCGAGGGCGGGTTAATGGGCTGCGATCGCTTAACTTGAGCCAGATGGGGGGATCGTCGAATATATGATAGTCGGTAGGTTACAGGCAAAAATCATTATCGATTGGTAGTCGCGATTACAACCAATAGCGATCGCAAAATGTTAGTTTGGCTGTATACAAAACTCATATTGCAATACTCCTTAACATGGCTCAAATTCTTGATCCCCTACCCTATAACAGTCCTGGCCGAGTTCTCTGCTGCTACGTTAACGCTACTAGCAATATTCAGATTGCCAGAATTAGCAATGTCCCAAATTGGTATTTTGAACGGGTGGTATTTCCCGGTCAGCGTTTGGTGTTTGAAGCTATACCAGAAGCCCTATTAGAGATTCACACAGGAAAAATGGCTAGTGCCATTCTATCCGATAAGATTCCCTGCGATCGTCTGCAAATTGACCAAGAACTCCCACCTATTGATGAAGTCCACCCCAGTGCCGCTGCCCTAGCTTACCACGAACGGATCACAGGTCGCAGTTCTGAAGGAAAGCCCTCAGTTTTGACAACTCCGGCTTTGAGTTCTGTTGATTAACCCCTAGAGTGCGTCAGACCGAGATAATCGGAATCACCACCAGAGTATAGCAGTTCCCGGACGGATGAGGTACTTT
>NZ_JARPLU010000063.1:11750-25934 GCF_032349615.1 Limnospira sp. PMC 1279.21
CTCTCCCGTATTGGGAGAGGGGTTTGGGGTGAGGGCTGTATTTCAACGCACCAGATAATCCCCATCATCGGCAGATAATCGGAATCACCACCAGAGTATAGCAGTTCCCGGACGGATGAGGTACTTTTCAAAGCCCCTCTCCCGTATTGGGAGAGGGGTTTGGGGTGAGGGCTGTATTTCAACGCACCAGAGTAGGAAAAATTGATGCACCATATAAATGTCTGCTGGCTGATTGGGTATTAAAAAAATGATGGATGTCGAAGAGATAGCATTATCAGAAAATGTGGTTTTTCGTATTTCCCCAATTGTGCGAATAACCTTGCTAAGTTTGTATGGTGCGTTGATGATTCCGCTACCATTCCTGGCTATCGTCGCCGATACACCTATTTCTCCCCAGGTGTTGTGGGGGGGTATTGTTTTAGGGGGTGTGGCTGTCTACGGGGCGCTGAGTGAGCGAGTAGTGGTGAACGATCGCACTATTGAAGTCACCTATCCGAGGTGGGTGCGAGTGTTTTGGCGGCGGGGTTGGTGTTTAAGTTGGTCAGAGGTGCGATCGCTACGTCCGAGGACCACCGGACAAGGGGGATTAGTTTATTATTTCGTGAGTGAGTCCGGGGAAGGTTATTTGCTACCCATGCGAATTGCTGGCTTTGGGAAGTTAGTGGCGATCGCGCAACAACAAACCGGAATTGATACTACTGACGTGCGGCCTTTATCTCAGCCCTGGATGTATTTAATTCTGTTCTGTTGTACCCTCCTGTTAATCCTAGTCGATATTTGGACAATTGCCAACGTCTTTAACGCTTAGGTTAAATTCTCACCTTCCCCAACGCTGATCAGATGTATGATCAGATCATCCCCCATGGCAATATTGTCGGGTGGGAGTGTTGAATGAACAGAGAGAGAGTGGCATTTAATGGCATACTGGCTATTCCAAGGTAATCCCAAATATTATCGGGTGCTTGATGGTATCCGTGATTTCCAGGAAATGCCCTGGTTAGTCACCCGCTACCGTAAAGATATCAGCGTGGGGGATGGTGTATTAATTTGGAAAGCCGGAACCGCCGCCGGAGTATATGCCATTGCGGAAGTAATCGCACCCGCAGAACCTCTCCAAGAAGTTCCCGATCGCAACTACTGGATTGATCAAACTCGCTTAGGTTATAAACCCTGCGCGCAAATCAAATTCACTACCAAGCTATTAGATAACCCCCTACTGCGGTCTGACTGTAAACAAGATCCCATCCTCCAAACCCTGTTGGTGATTCGCGCCCCCAACAGTACCAATTTTAAGGTCACAGATGAACAGTGGCGGCGAGTCCATGAGTTAACCCGTGGGAATTGATGTTAAAACTTCAGCAGGTCTCTGTCAAATCTCCAATTATCCTCAAACCTCTGTTGCTCGATATTTCTGCCTGTGTTCAACCAGGCGATCGCATTGCTTTAATGGGAGTTTCTGGGTCGGGGAAAAGTCTGTTGCTGCGATTAATTAATCGGCTAATCTCTCCCTGTAGTGGTTGCCTGTATTTCGGGGAGAGTAATTATCAAAATATTGACCCGGTTTGGTTACGCCAAAAAATCACCTTGGTTTTACCAGAACCCAGACTTTTGGGGATGAGGGTTTCGGAAGCGATCGCTTATCCCTTACGGTTGCGAAAAATGTCGGAAGATGAACTGACCACACGGGTTAATCTCTGGGTGGAAAGGTTAGCCATTCCCCCCGATATTCTAGCCCTAACTGAGGTGCAACTTTCCAGCCGAAAGCAACAATGGATATCTCTGACTAGGGGTTTAGTTATTCAACCGGATATCCTGTTATTAGATGAACCTACCGCTAACCTTAACCCACAACAGCAACAGTGTTTGGCAAAAATTTTAACCGATTTTTACCAGGGGGAAAATATGGCGATCGTCGCTACTCATAACCCTGATTTTGCGCGTCAGTTCGCCACTAGGGTTTGGTATCTTCACCAGGGAGAGTTAGTTGATGACCTGCCAGTAGAACAAGTCAATTGGGCTCAATTTACTGAGGTTTTACAATCTCAAAAAACTGCAGTTTCTCAAGAGTGGGATAATCTCTAATCAACAATTATCCCCCCAAAGATGTCTGGTCGGCTATTACATAACTTTTGCTAATTCATCCCGCCAGATAAATTTAATCTTCCAAAGATTATTAAGAATTGTTACGATTTTATCGCGAATAGGTGTCAAAAAGTTGACGAGATTATGGGGGTTGTGCTACCATCAAATAAATCGCACCCAAGGGGTTACTATGTCTACTCGCCAAAATATCGGCTAAAACCCCTATTCCGTCGCGCGAAAAGTTATTCTCCCAGCAAAAATAAAAAATCACGATGCACGAGTTTTGGGTGGAGAGGCGATCGCCTTTTTTGACCCCTCTTGACAAAAGCGACATTTTGTGCATAGCAGGGGAACCGAAAGGGCGAAAAGGGGACTGGGAGGGCTGTCTAGGGTAATCTTCAATGGTTGATGATTAATTGCGATCGCCCTGTTCACCCCTTCACTCTAGCGCGTACCTTCGGGTTGAGCTTTCCCCCCCAGAGTGTTTTAGAAAACTTCTCAGGCTGAACTATCCAGTCGGGCGAAACAGTTAAAAGCCGCCGGAATTTATCATATTTAAGCACTGGGTATGATGACTTTGATTTCAGTCTGCCAATTAAAATCATCTGCATTAAATGTATAAATACTTTCGACTTGATGGCATTGCATAATCGCGAGGTGCATCAAGTCAAATACTCTCGCCCCGCTGACGGGGTGTATTTTGAGCAATTCCAACCATTGCTGGAATACTTCATCTGACATGGACAGAAATTCGATATTCGGCATTTGCATAAATCTTTCGATTCGCGAAATTGTCTCTTGAGGGGTTAGGGGATGGGCTACAGATTTAGAACCCGTTACAACAGAATAAAACTCGGCAACTACCTGAGAAGACAAACAGAGGATTTCTAACCTACCAGGTCTGAGAATTTCCAAAGCCGCCCGATGTTTTGGTCTATTCTCCCGACTCAAATCAATTGAATAGACCAAAATATTAGTATCTAAATATCGTTTAGTTTGCTCAGTTGATACCATAGATATCACTTCTGGCGATCGCGTCTTTTGCGCCAATATCGGCTACCAACCAATCAAATTCTCGTTCTATTTCTGGCAATTCTCCTCTGGGGATATCTTGGGGGTGAATTAAATGGGAGGAGAATGCGTCCTTTTGTCGGGCTACCAATCTGAACGCCGCCACAATTTCTTCGATCGCTGTAATTTGTTGAGGCGTGAGGTCGCTTACATCAATGACTTTAGGGTTCATCGCGGGTTGGGAAATGTCGAAAATTACCACAGTTATTATGGTAGCAGTTCTCCAGACAGGTGGGAACCATCAATCCCATCATAGCGATCGCGCCTCCGTAGTTATTTTGACTCATCTCTGTCTCCGCTGGTCTGCTAATTACATAACTTATGCTAATTCATCCCGCCAGATAAATTTAATCTTCTCAAGATTATTAAGAATTGTTACGATTTTATCGCGAATAGGTGTCAAAAAGTTGACGAGATTATGGGGGTTGTGCTACCATCAAATAAATCGCACCCAAGGGGTTACTATGTCTACTCGCCAAAATATCGGCTAAAACCCCTATTCCGTCGCGCGAAAAGTTATTCTCCCAGCAAAAATAAAAAATCACGATGCACGAGTTTTGGGTGGAGAGGCGATCGCCTTTTTTGACCCCTCTTGACAAAAGCGACATTTTGTGCATAGCAGGGGAACCGAAAGGGCGAAAAGGGGACTGGGAGGGCTGTCTAGGGTAATCTTCAATGGTTGATGATTAATTGCGATCGCACCCCTTCTACAACGCGGTTCATTCCGACAGAATTAGAGGCTTTAAACAGAACGCGATCGCCCGGTTTAAGGAATGCGAGAACCTTGTCAATCATCAGTTGATGAGCTTGGGGGGAACCGAGGTCTTGAATATCAATAAAATCGATTACCATAGCGCCCTCAGCCATAGCTTGAGCCTCAGCCAAATCAGCCAAAATAAATAAACCATCTAAATTGAGCCTTTGAGTTTCCGCCCCAACTTGCTGATGAAATTCAAGCGATCGCTCACCCAACTCCTTCATAGTACCCAACACTGCGATATGACGATTACCGGGAGTTTCCGCCAACAATTTTAACGCCGCCAAAGTTGATTCTAAACCCGCATTATAAGTTTCATCTAACAACAGAATATCCTGAGCCAGGTGGTAACGTTTAGCCCGTCCCTGTGGCATTTGTAGGGATAAGCCGGTGCTGAGGGGTGCATAAAGTTCTTCGGCGGAAGTTTCCCAACCAGCGATCGCCCTAAGCACAGCCAAAGCCGCCAAAAAATTAGAGGCATTATGGGAACCCGGTAAAGGTAAAGGCAACTCTATACCTGCCACGCGGATAGTTTCATGTCCTAATAATTCCCCCTGTAAAATCCCCCCTTCCAAACCATAGGTAATAGTTGTTCCCGACCAAACTTGAGTCGCGGTTGACATGAGGCGGCGGTTATCATGATTAAGCACAGCGATTGATGTATCGGGCATTTCCGCCAGCAATTCACACTTAGCACGAGCGATCGCATCTTCCGAACCCAAACGGCCGATATGAGCAGTTCCCACATTGACAATTACCCCCACCGTAGGACGGGCTATGCGAGTCAAGTCAGCAATTTCTCCCGGTCCGCGCATAGCCATTTCAATGACAGCAAAATCATGATCCGAGCGCAATTCTAGGAGAGTTTTCGGGACTCCTATTTCGTTGTTGTAATTCCCGAAGGTTTTGTGAACCTTACCATGATGAGAAAGTACAGCGGAAATGAGTTCTTTAGTAGTAGTTTTTCCCACGGAACCCGTCACGCCAATTATAGGAATAGAAAAGCGATCGCGCCAACTGCGTGCGAGGGTCTGATAAGCGCGTAAAGTATCAGCCACTGGAATTAAGGGAAATTCCGGGTGAGAGACAGCAAATTCCCGATTAACCACCGCACAAAGGGCCCCTTTAGCGATCGCCGCCACGACAAAATCATGTCCATCAAAGCGATCGCCCTGCAATGCCACAAATACCTCTCCCCGTTGGAGGGTACGAGTATCAGTTGTGATACCAATCACAGGAAAGTTATTAGACACATCACAGGATACTTCCCCATTTACTGTTAAAATCTGCAACAGTTGGGTCAGGGTAAACAGCTCAGACATAATTTATCGCATCTACTCGCATCAATAGGAATAAGTAACCAAAGATAATTTTGGCAATCACCCAGAGGTTATAGTCAAGATTACCATGGTTGCATTTAGCCCGAAAGTCATGATAATCTGTGGATTCCTATTATCCCCAATTATCAACTTGGTCGTGCAGTCTAAGTTTGCCATAGCAACTATATAACCCTGAGTTCAATGAATAATATAGCAGGCGATCGTCATAATCGACCGATATCCCCCGAAGAACAGCAACTATATAATCACTGGCTAGAGCAGGTGGAAACCGAAAGTACAGATATCCTGGTTGAGCGCTTTCGGTTGCTTTTTATTCAAGGAACAGGCTACCCCGATCATCACATAGCGCAAGTGATGCGGAAGTTGTTACGGGCGAAACACATTGAGGGTGACTTTAATTTTATCATCAACCGATGTTGCTACATTCTGAGCAACAGATGGCACACCAACCCAGAACGCCGAGCAGCTATTTATCGCTTAGTTCATCTCTTTGATAGCCAAAAGTCCGTTTCTGCTGCGCCTTCTGCTATCAAGTCCCGATACATTCAGCAACTATCTTATTTAGTTAACAACTTCCGAACCAGCCCCCAGTATCAAACTATGAAACGGTTTGCTGAGGTTTTGTGCGAGCCATTACAGTCTAGCCCCAATTTAATTGAGACTCAACCCCTGAGAACCCTAATTCCCCGTTATCCATACTTATACCGATATTGTCTAATTAGCGATGATAGTCCCTACGAACATCAACAAATGATTCAGACAATTAAGCTACAGAAACAGAAAAAATTTGAACTGGAATTGTCTAAATATGCCTTGTATCAAATCAGACAAAACGCGCGCTCTGCTAAAGGACAAGAACAGACCACTACCGCCACCATGGCTGCGACTAACCCGACACTCCTGAGCGACAAGGAGCTATTTTTGGCTCTGCAACAATTTGTCGGTAAAGTTCAAGGGTCAAATACCTATCGAGACCTAGCCCATAGTTTGATCTCCCATAGCAATTATAACCAAACCTTTAGGGAGTTTAAATCCGATTTATATGAATACCTCCGTGATAACTCTTTTAAGTCAAGTTACCTGAACAGACAATTTTACGAAAAACTGTATAAGCAGTTACAAAATACTATCCCCCAAAGTGATGATCAACCTTTTAGTGAGTTCTTAATGTTAAGAACCTGCTCTCAACTGTTAAACTACCTGGTGGTGGAAAGCCCCCAAAAACCTCAGCATTTTGTATTTATCGATCTGATTGCCAATATTGGTCCGACCCTTATGGTCAGCTTGTTACTGAAAATTGTGCTGCTGTGTCGTCAGGTGAAGCCTTCCCTAGAAAAACGGTTCGCAGTGCTATTCAACCATTATGAATCATCCTCTACCCAAGGGCTACAGTGGCTGGTGAAGGTTCTGGAAAACTTGAATGTGGCTTTGACTACCAATTTTGGCAAAGTTGACCTGTCCTTTATTCGCTAGGGAAACCAAAGAACAGGGGGAAGAAAAGGCGATCGCATAGTGATCAAAATCATTGTTGTCGATCAGAAATTTTGTGATAGAATTGTCGGCGTGAGTCAGCTTCGGTTCTGTACTTCCCAAACGGTTACAGATCTACTTACAGATTCTGCCTATTCTGTGTCGGCAGGTATTGCTCCGAAACTGAGTTATGTCAAGCGTGTTAATGTTGGAGTCATTCCATGTCGATATACGTCGGTAACTTGTCCTATGACGTTACCCCAGATGATTTAAGCGAAGTTTTTGCTCAATACGGAACAGTTAAACGGTCAATGATCCCTACAGACCGAGAAACTGGGCGATCAAGGGGCTTTGGCTTTGTGGAAATGGTTAACGAAGATGAGGAAACTAAAGCCATAGAGGCCCTCGACGGGGCGGAATGGATGGGTCGTTCTCTAAAAGTCAATAAAGCCAGACCGAGAGAAAACAATAAACAGCGCGGAGGTTTTAAGCGGGATTATTAGTAAAGATAAGCCACAATAATAGAGAGACGGGTTTTGCGGAGTTAGCAGAACCCGTTTACTTTATCCCTCAACTGTTGTCAACCCTGGGTTTCTCTACCCATTGTTTCCGATGAGCATAGATCAAGAACTAGACAATACTATTTCGACTTTTGCTGATATTGAGGCTGAGTTAAACCTGCGTCATGCTCAAGATGTCCTGCGGGACTTGGTGAAAAATCTCGACTTGACCTCCTCAGAACGTCAGGGACTCGAATCTGATCTCAGTGGTTTACAACAGATGCTTGATAAACTAGAGCATACCTCTATACAAATTGCTGTTTTTGGTATGGTGGGGCGTGGTAAATCTTCGATTTTGAATGCCTTATTGGGTCAAACAGTATTTGCTACGGGTCCCACCCATGGTATTACTCGCACTACAGAGGCTAAACCCTGGCAGGTGGAAGGAGAAAACCCTACCGGCGCAATGTCTTATCGTATCTCTCAGGTGGAACTTATTGATACACCCGGTATTGATGAGGTTGACGGTCAGACCCGCGAACAAATGGCGCGTCAGGTGGCGGAAAAAGCTGACTTATTATTATTTGTGATTGCCGGCGATATCACCCAGGTGGAATATCAAGCCCTCTCCTGGCTCCGAGATGCCGGAAAACCAATGCTTTTGGTATTTAATAAGATTGATCAATATCCCCCTGGCGATCGCCAAGCTATTTATGAAAAAATTAGGGATGAGAGAGTGCGGGAATTACTCTCTCCTGATGAAATTGTCATGGTAGCCGCTTCTCCCTTGGTGGCTTCGGCGGTGCGCCGCCCTGATGGTAGTTTTCAAACTCAATTGAACCGAGGGGAGCCTCAAATTAATGACCTCAAATTAAAGATTCTCGATATCTTACACCGGGAGGGTAAATCTTTAATCGCCCTTAATACTATGCTCTATGCGGAAGATGTTAATGAGCAGGTGGTGCAGCGCAAACTCGAAATTCGCGCCGATCAAGCCCGTAGTGTGATCTGGAATGCTACCATTACTAAGGCAGTGGCGATCGCTATTAATCCCCTCACCGCTATTGATTTGCTTAGTGGGGTGGCTATTGATATCACCCTGATTTTAACCTTATCCAAGCTCTACGGCATCCCTATGACCCAACGGGGAGCTTTAGATTTACTCCAGAAAATTGCCCTCAGCATGGGCGGTATTGGAGCCAGTGAGTTGATTACTAATTTGGGCCTGAGTTCCCTTAAAGGTTTGCTGGGAGTTACAGCGCCTGCTACCGGGGGCGCAACCCTCGCTCCCTATTTGTCTGTTGCTGTGACTCAGGCGGCGGTGGCGGGGGCCTCTACTTATGGTATTGGTCAGGTCACAACTACCTATCTCGCTAACGGTGCTTCCTGGGGAGACGATAAGCCTAAAGCAGTAGTGAGGCGGATTCTGTTATCATTGGATCAAGCCTCTATTTTGGGCCGTATTAAGAACGAACTATGGATAAAATTAGGGTTGGAGGCATCAAATTAGCCGTAGCGCAGGTATTCTCCATTATGGATGAACTAGCTGACTTCACTCTCTAAATATGATGGGTAGTATTCCAGAGCAAACCTTGAAAGCAGATATTTTGGTGGTTGATGATCAGCCGGAAAATCTGCATCTTTTGTCTTCTTTGCTTCGACAGGTTGGTGATAATGTTAGACAGTCTCTTAATGCCGAGATGGCTCTGACTTCTGTTCAGGCTAAATTGCCAGATTTAATATTGCTTGATGTCCGCATACCTGGGATGAGTGGCTATGAGTTATGTCGCCATTTAAAAAATAGTGAAAATACTAGCAAAGTCCCGATTATTTTTTTGAGCGCCCTTAATGATATTGACTCGATTATGGCGGGTTTTCAAGTGGGCGGTGTAGATTATATTACCAAGCCTTTTCATAACTCAGAAGTCCTGATCCGAGTTAATACACAACTGCGACTTTATCAACTGCAAAAACAACTGGAACTGCAAAATCAATCCCTCCAAGAACAGATCCGCCTCAGTCAGATATATTTACACGATCGCCAGGTAGCAGAAGCACGGCGAAAACTCTTAGAAAAAGCGATCGCCGCTACCCAAAATGGCGTGGTGATTACTGACCCTAATCAACCAGATAATCCTATTATTTATGTGAATGCTGGCTGGGAAAGACTCACGGGTTATGCAGCTAATGAAGTCATCGGTTCTAACTGTAGATTTCTTCAGGTAAACCAACGAGATCAACCCGCCCTAGATGATATTCGACGGGCGATCGCGGAAGCCGAAGAATGTCGCGTCATTCTCAAAAACTATCGCCGAGATGGTACAATTTTCTGGAATGAATTGTTTATTTCTCCAGTCAGGAATGAACCGGGAGAATTAACTAATTTTATTGGTATTCAAACTGATGTCACCGAGCGCAAAAAATCCGAAGAAGCCCTAGAAAGGTCAAGAATTGCCCTCAAAAAAACCAACCAAGAATTACAACGCCTCGCCCTTGATGACGACTTAACTCAAGTAGCTAACCGTCGCCGTTTTAATGAATATTTAGCCTATAATTGGCATCGTTGCGCTAGGGAACAAGAACCGATAGCTTTAATTCTCTGTGATGTAGATTATTTTCAACCCTATAATGATACCTTCGGACATCAAGCCGGAGATGATTGTTTACACAAAATAGCCAGAGCAATTTCTGGCGCTATTCAACCGTTCAGTAGATTTGGTGGCTCGTTATGGTGGCGAAGAATTTGTGCTATTATTCTGCCGAATACACCCATCAACGGTGCGATGAAAGTGGCTGAACGTATCCGTAAGCAAGTGGAAAATCTCCGTATTCCTCACCCCAGTTCTAAAAGTAGTAATTATGTTACCGTCAGTCTGGGTGTCGCTTGCCAAATTGCTCATTCTGAGTTATGCGTAGATAGTTGAATCGCTCAGGCTGACGAGGCTCTCTATCAAGCTAAAAATCACGGTCGGAACTGTACTGTTATGGTTGAGTCTCCCAGTTGTGAATTGTTAAAAATTGACGATAGCAATCCCATGGGTTTACCACCCCATGCAAATATCACACCCTTATTATAGAATAGGGGATAGTTTTTTGTGCTGTGATTAAAATAATGCCTAGGCTGTCTATTTGCACTCTCTCACCTTTAAACTGGCTCAAACGGTATTCTGCATTACCATTTTTCATGGTAGTTACGATTATAGGTTTAGAGACTTCTGTGGCTATTCCTGAGCCGATAAAACCTGATTATGAACAACAGCAAAGTCCCTTCAGCGGCACTAATAAAATTGTGGTGGTCGGAGATAGCATTACCCAAGCGGGGGGACAGTATGGGGGTTATGTCTGGTTGTTCAGACGCTACATTAACACTCTGTATCCGGGAGAGTCTATTGAGATTATTCCTTCGGGAGTTTCGGGAAATAAATCAACTGATGTAGAAGCTAGATTTAATCAAGATGTACTCTTACACCGACCCAATTTAGTGGTGATTAATGTGGGAGTTAACGATGTGATGCAAAGTTTTCATAAATCTTCGGAATCCGAAACAGAACCCTCTCCTTTAGAAGTCTATCGCCAAAAATTAAGCGCTATGGTCAAGGCGGCTAGAGCCAGAAATATTCGAGTTTTGCTCCTGTCACCTACGATTATTTATGAAGACTTAAACAGCCGCGAAAATATCCGTATGGTTGAATATATTAATGCTATGCGAGATGTGGCTGCTCAACATCAAGTACAGTTTCTTGACCTACATACCCCCTTCCGCCATATTATCATGACTTATCAGCGCTATGGAGGGCGATCGCAAAATATTCTCACCCGTGACGGTATCCACCCTAACCACGCCGGACATCAAATTATCACCTATATTCTGCTGCGGGGTTTAGGGGTTCCTGAACAGCAAATTCAGCATTTAACCTTTGACTAAACTCTCCAAATAGGTCGGCAAATTCTAGATAATTAAGGCAGTGGAAAAGTTCCTAAAATGCGATCGACTCCCGTCCCCCTGCTGTTCTCCCCGTCCGACACATAATCCCCATCTATGTCTACTAAAATTACACCAGCCTGGAAGTAACATTGCAGGTCGGCTTCCTGTCGTTCTTCCGAAACCAAAATATTGATATCCCCACTTTCGATCGCACAATGAAACCGGACATTTTTCATTTCTTCGGGATAGGTATTTAACAATTCTTGGGCATATGGTTGAGAGTCCGGCCAACTGCTAAGAAAGCGATTTTCTTCTCCGGGAAAAGGCAGGGTAATTAGGGAACTTCCTTCTCGTGCGCCGTTGTCGTCAACTTCCCGATTCCAACAAGCCAGCACCACCCGCCGCCCCCCATTACGATGTTCGTACACCTGTAAAGATAAAATGCGATCGCCTTCACAAGTTAGATTAAACTCCGGCCAAGTTTCTGATAAAGCGTGGAACAATTGATCACAACTGATGTCATCGCAGGAACCGGGTATATTGCTATGGGGGGGACCGGAGATGGCGATCGTCTGAACAGTCAAAAACAGCGAACCTATAACCCAAATAGACACCGGAATCAGACTTTTAAGTTTCATAGTTACATCCCCACACCGTATCCTCTAGAATTGGTCTTTGTTTAGCACAAACCCATACCAGAGTTGGGAAGCTCTCCTACCATATTAGCCCCTACTTAGAAAAGTATCGTGGGGTACTGGTTTCCTGTCAGTCTTCGGAGGAAAATGGGGTGAACGGTACTTATGGCCATTTCCCTTTAGATCTGTTTGCTACAGCCTAGTAGGGGTCACCCCCGGTCGGGCTGAAATTATCGAGGGGTGTGGACTACTGGTTAAATGGGTGAAAACCGGGAAAAATGGTTCGGGTATCTCGGAACTGCTGGGGTGTCAAATATGAGGAATTTTAGGGCATTATAGTAAAGAGTCCTTATAAATTGGTATAATCACAGATTTACCATTGGGGACTTGACCTAGACTGAATAGTATGACATAATGTGAAGAGATGTAAACCTAGCTAAGTTTAAAATAAGCATCTCGACTGTCCTTAGAGAGGATGACTAAGGCTGTCACATTGGGGAAGGTTGTGAGCGATCGCAGTTACTAAATTTGCAAGTGAGTCTATGGATCTCAGTATCTTGGGGTCCCGGCGTCCAAATAAGACACTAAAAACCTCGTGGCGATAAGTAAAAGGAATTTAGCTTCAGAACATCAGGAAAACATATCTACCAGAAGGCAAGGCTTTCAAGGAACCGATCATATATATAACGGAGGACATATTGACTATCCTGACTGTCTATCTCACTCCTTGCTAGGGGGTCGCTGCCAGTTTATTAGCTGTTTAGGGAGGGTAAAATTGACTATGGCAACTGCTAAAACCACACAAACTGAATTAACATCGCGGAACCCCCGCTCTGGTGCTTCCATGGATGCAGTGCGGACTTATTTGCACGAAATTGGTCGAGTTCCACTTTTGACCAGAGAAGAAGAAATCATCTACGGTAAAAAAGTACAGCAGATGATGAGTCTGTTGGAAATGCGCGATGAGTTAACCAAAGAACTCGATCACGATCCTACGGCGGCGGAATGGTCAGCGAAGGCGGGATTGAGTGAGTCGGAAATGACTGAGATCATGAATCGCGGTCGTCGTGCGAAGCAGAAAATGATCGAGGCGAATTTGCGACTGGTGGTATCTATCGCCAAGAAGTACCAGAAACGGAATATGGAATTCTTGGATTTAATCCAAGAGGGAACTCTGGGTCTGGAAAGGGGTGTTGAGAAATTCGATCCTATGCGCGGGTATAAATTCTCAACCTATGCTTACTGGTGGATTCGCCAAGCCATTACCCGTGCGATCGCCCAAAACTCTCGGACTATCCGTCTGCCGATCCATATTACAGAAAAACTGAACAAAATTAAAAAAGTTCAGCGGGAATTGTTCCAGCAGTATGGTCGCAATGCTACTCCCACGGAAATTGCGAAAGCATTAGATTTGGAACCGTCTCAGATTCGGGATTATTTGTTAGCTTCCCGTCATCCGGTTTCCCTTGACCTGCGAGTTGGTGATAACCAGGATACGGAACTGCAAGATCTACTGGAAGATGAATCGGCTTCTGCTGATAACTATGTTACCCAACAACTGTTGCGGCAGGATCTCAAAGACCTGATGGCGGATCTGACTCCCCAGCAGCGGGAAGTGTTGACTTTGCGCTACGGTCTCAATGACGGTAAGGAAATGTCCTTATCCAAAGTGGGAGTACACATGAACATCAGTCGTGAACGGGTGCGCCAGTTGGAAAACCAGGCTTTGAACCACCTGCGTCGTCGTAAAGCCCAAATGCGGGAATATCTGGCCTGCTAATCAATGATGAACATTGACCCGGCTTCTACCCAAGCCGGGTTTGGTAGGGGTCGAAAGGAAAGTCACCTTTCCCAACTCCCATTCAAAACCGTGCTTGATACTTTCACATCACACGGCTCCTGATGTAGACACCCTATTGTCAGTAGGAACAGGGTTACGACCCCCTGCTTTGTGACTTCAACTTTAGGAGCTATATACACCACGTAGTCTTTAAACTCGCTCTCGGTCATAAGCACTCTTACATCATCGCAGTCTCTATGTCCACACCGTGACTAGTGGGCATATCCCAACCATTACAGTTAGGCATTGGCTTTCAGTCACATCCTTTCCCCTTATGGGCATACGCTTACACTTTTCACTACTTTACGAGATGTACTCGCAGAGAGCCCAATAGGGGTTTAAACGTTCCGTATATATGGGCATTCCATCTTTAGATTTGTCCTATCCACCGGGGTACATTTAAAGGTCTGTGTAGGTGATGCTAAAATTACCCTACTTTTCCCCTTGCTCTTTTGAACGCAGCGTATCAACCTATTTCGCTGCTGTATAATGACGATGGTTCAAGCCGGACATTCGGTTTCCCTAATCATGGATGGTTGGCAGTGGTCGCCTATAGTAGTAGGT
>NZ_JARPLU010000630.1:0-225 GCF_032349615.1 Limnospira sp. PMC 1279.21
GCACTGGGCAGTTGACCCGTCGGAACGCGGTCAACGGGCTGCTGGGGGTTCGGGGAGATGTTTTTCTTGTCCATTGGATTTCTCCTGAGTTTGCTAGGTTTTCTCGTCTCCAATCAAAAAGTCATTAAAGCCTCTTAATTTTGACTTTTGACTTTTCAACTTTTGACTTGTTTGACCACTTGGGGTGGTCAGTCCCTTCTTGTTGTCAAGAAGCCTGTTTGTGCG
>NZ_JARPLU010000631.1:0-225 GCF_032349615.1 Limnospira sp. PMC 1279.21
AAGGATGGCATTTGCATAGTTCGGGAGGTTATCAGCTTTTAGAGGCGAATGAGCGGGGTTGGCTTTGGTGTGAAAGTTTAGGCTTTTGGCTAGGAACCTGGTCAGGAACTATAGACCGTGAGGAGGCAATTTGGCTGCGGTTTTATGATACGGAAGGTAATTTGGTGTTGTTACCGGAAGAGGCCGAACGCCAAAAAGCCGAACAAGCTCAACAGCTTGCTGAGG
>NZ_JARPLU010000632.1:0-224 GCF_032349615.1 Limnospira sp. PMC 1279.21
CCCCAACTCCAATTCCAAACCGTGCTTGATACTTTCACATCACACGGCTCCTGATGTGGACACCCTATTGTCAGTAGGAACAGGGCTACAACCCCCTGCTTTGTGACTTCAACTTTGGGAGCTATATACAACACGTAGTCTTTAAACTCGCTCACGTCATAAGCACTCTTACATCATCGCAGTCTCTATATCCACACCGTGACTAGTGGGCATATCCCAACCAG
>NZ_JARPLU010000633.1:0-218 GCF_032349615.1 Limnospira sp. PMC 1279.21
GTTGGATTCCCATTGGAAAAAGCGCCTAACGCACCCTACGGGAGGGAATTGGTGCGTTACGGCGCTGATGAAATTGCTTGAGTTGGATTCCCATTGGAAAAAGCGCCTAACGCACCCTACGGGAGGGAATTGGTGCGTTACGGCGCTGCTGAAATTGCTTGAGTTGGATTCCCATTGGAAAAAGCGCCTAACGCACCCTACGGGAGGGAATTGGTGCC
>NZ_JARPLU010000634.1:0-217 GCF_032349615.1 Limnospira sp. PMC 1279.21
TAATTATCGCCGTGGTCAAGAAACCCGGTTTCTCAAAGAAACCGGGTTTCTCATGATAAAGGGTGGGAGGCGCGCCCCGACAATGAATAATTATCGCCGTGGTCAAGAAACCCGGTTTCTCAAAGAAACCGGGTTTCTCATGATAAAGGGTGGGAGGCGCGCCCCGACAATGAATAATTATCGCCGTGGTCAAGAAACCCGGTTTCTCAAAGAAACC
>NZ_JARPLU010000635.1:0-216 GCF_032349615.1 Limnospira sp. PMC 1279.21
CAAAAATCGTGGTTCTCAAGCAAGACGGTTTATCCCCAGAGCGAGAATTGGTTGAAGACATCCTTGCCATTGTCCATGTCTTCGGTTGCCGACTCTACGGACTCAGAAAGTATAAGTCTGCAATCAAAGAAGATCCGGATTTATCCAAGCCTTGAACTGGAAAAAACCTGGAAAAAATGGCTGGCGGCTTGCCGTTATTGTTTTAACCAAGCCATC
>NZ_JARPLU010000636.1:0-215 GCF_032349615.1 Limnospira sp. PMC 1279.21
GGGGGAAGGCGACTTCCCTCTCGACCCCTACCTGCGAGACCTTCGGGTATGAAATAGAGCTGAAATGGGCGTGGGGACTACCCGGTGAGGACTTCAACCCCTTGGTTGATTGGGTCGCATCCCTGACCATCCCATAACACAGCCGGATTTTTGGGCCCACCTTCGAGACTTCCAATATGGTTGCCAAGGTGAAGCGTCTAATCAGGTCTAAGACT
>NZ_JARPLU010000637.1:0-214 GCF_032349615.1 Limnospira sp. PMC 1279.21
AATGGTGACAATCCAGCGGAATTGTTCGGTATTTTCTGCCATAGGTTGACCGTCGTTTTCGGGGTAGATAATTGGGGTTTGGGCAGTGGTTTTAATCTCTGTTACCATGTGGCCTCCTTGGGGTGAGTTCTGTGCATAAAGTGGTTCAACTTTTTCCCTTACATAGTATCAGGGTCAATACCTAATTCCCGCAGTCTTTCCGCCAGGCGGTTAC
>NZ_JARPLU010000638.1:0-213 GCF_032349615.1 Limnospira sp. PMC 1279.21
CCAAGGGGTGGAAGTACCACTAGGAGGTTATTTCAGGCATTGCAGCCCTATTTCACTCCTAAACGTCTCGCACGCTATATCAGCGTCCAACACATAGTAATCACTATGATTGATACATAGATAAATTCGTGCTATTGCATCTTGGGCTGAACGTCCAGGACGGAACCCATAGCTTGTGCCTTCAAATCTCGATTCCCATTCAGGTTCGAGAGA
>NZ_JARPLU010000639.1:0-212 GCF_032349615.1 Limnospira sp. PMC 1279.21
TCATACTCTCCTAAATTATACAGCGCCAACCCTCGGTTATTCCAAGCTTCATGTAAATCCGGTTTATATTTTAGGGCTTGGTCATAGGAGGATATGGCTTGTTTATACTCTCCTAAATAAGACAGCGCCTTCCCTCGGTTATACCAAGCTTCATGTACATCCGGTTTATATTTTAGGGCTTGGTCATAGGAGGATATCGCTTGTTTATATTG
>NZ_JARPLU010000064.1:0-24143 GCF_032349615.1 Limnospira sp. PMC 1279.21
GCCGCACCCAAGCCGAGATGGGCATCGACCCCACGGCGAATCTGGAAAGGGCAATGACTGCCTACGATGAAGCCGCCGGGATTCGGCGCCGGTTGGGGTTAGACAAAGACCTCTCCTCTACCCTGACTAACCTCGGAGTTGCCCGCCGCACCCAAGCCGAGATGGGCATCGACCCCACGGCGAATCTGGAAAGGGCAATTACTGCCTACGATGAAGCCGCCGGGATTCGGCGCCGGTTGGGGTTAGCCCGCGACTTAGCAACAACCCTGAATAACTTTGGTTTTGCCTACCAAGCGAAATCTCGCCTCGCTGGGAACAATCCAACCCAGACACAACAAGCCCTAGAAAATGCCTACCGTAGCTTCCAGGAAGCCCTAGACCAGGTGGAATATCTCCGGGGTGAAATTGGAGCCGATAGTGAGGGCTATAAACGCAACTTTAATGAAGAATGGAACAAAGTTTATCGCGGCATGGTGGAGGTGTGCCTAGAGTTGGGCAGATACCAGGATGCCATTGAATATGTAGACCGCAGTAAAGCCCGGAACTTGGTGGAACTCATCGCTACCCGTGACGCTTATCCGGGGGGCGTGATTCCCGAGAACATCCGCCAACAGTTGCAGCAACTCAAAATCGCTATTTACCAGGAAGAACGCCGCCTGCAAGAGGAGGAAAACCCGGACAGGACTCACCTCAACCAACTGCGGCAACAAAAGCAGCAACTCGAACCCTACAAACCCCTGCATTTTCAGGCGATGCAAGAGTTACTGGATGAAGAAACGGCCATTTTGGAATGGTACATTTTGCCCGATAAATTCCTCACCTTCACCCTCACCGCCCAAAGTCTCAACCTCTGGACATCTTCGGAGGAAGACTTGAAAAACCTCATGGACTGGGGAAATGCCTATTTAACCGCCTACTATCAGGCAAAAGAACCCCTACACAAAGCGATCGCAGCCTTAAAAGCAGCCCGAACAGAAGCCGAACGGCAACAAGCAGAACGTCTGCTCAAAGAAGCTGAAGATATCTGGCAAAATCCCCTGGGGGAACGCCTGGAAGAACTCGCCCAAATCCTGCATCTGGATGAAATCCTGCAAAACCTGCGACAAAACTTCCCCAACTGCCAAAAACTAATCCTTATCCCCCACCGCTTCCTGCACCTGTTCCCCCTCCATGCCTTACCCGTTCATCTTCCCTCATTCCCCAACCCTCTTCTCCTAGATGGGGAGAAGGGTGCTAATTTCCCCTCTTCTCCCCTCTACCAAGTTGGGAGAGGGGCTGGGGGTGAGGGCAGTGAGGGCAAATTCCTCCAAGACCTCTTCCCCAAAGGTGTCACCTATGCCCCCAACTGCCAACTGCTGCAACAGGCCCAAAGCCGCCCCCGCTTGAACTTTAAGCGCCTCTTTGCTATCCAAAACCCCACGGAAGACCTGGGTTGGGCTGATGTAGAAATCGAAACCATCGGCACCCTCTTCCCCAACCCGGACATCCTGGAGACAGAAGAAGCCACTACCGCCAAACTCCTGGACCAACAACGCCAGGAACTCCTCCGCCAAACCCATCACCTGTACTTCTCCTGTCACGCTGCCTTTAACCGTAACTCCCCCCTCGACTCCGGCTTACTCCTGGCGGATGGAATTCTCACGTTAGAAAACATCATCGCCAAGCTGAACCTGAGCAATTGCAGCCTGGTCACCCTCTCCGCCTGCGAAACCGGACAAGTCGCCGTTGACCGAACCGACGAATATATCAGCCTCTCCAGTGGCTTTATCCTGGCGGGTAGCCCTAGCGTCCTGGTTAGCCTCTGGTCGGTCAATCAGGTTTCTACCGCCCTGCTGCTGATTAGAACCTACGAATTGCTGCAACAACAACCGGGTCAACTCGCCCAATCCCTGCAAAAGGCTCAAAAGTGGCTGCGAGAAACCACCGTCAGCGGCTTTGAACAATGGCGAGAAAAATGCCCCCTATTTTCTGACGAGTGGCGCGATGAATTACAACTCATTTTTGCACAGATGGGGGAAAATCAAGAGGAGGGGGTCAATCATCGCCCCTATCAATCCCCCTACCACTGGGCTGCATTTTGTATCCTTGGAGAAGGAGAACAAGCTATGGCTAGTGATGCCAAAAAAATCGCCGTTTTTACCGCCCTCCTGGAAGAAAATCCCGATAATTGGATTGCTAAATACGGGGAAAGTTTACTGGAATTACGGCAGCAACTGGGTGATGATGAGGAAAAAAATGCCGCCGCTATTGAAGGGTGGCTGCAACAGCATCAGAACTTATACGAACAATACACGGCTAAACTCGCCCCCCGTAAACGCAGTTTAAGCCTCAGTGGTGAAAAGGGCGTTTTTAAAACTAAACCCACTGGAAAGGATAACTCTTTAGCTGACCAAATTGAACAAGCGGTTAAAAACCCCACTAACCTAGGCAATTCCGAACCTTCTCCAGACCCAAACCGTGAAAAACCTCAGTCTTAGTCTCGCTGCTTTCCACCTGTGCCAATCCTTAGATGATGCACCGGATACCCACAGCCCAGATGCGGGTTTTTTGTGGGATGATTTGCGAGGATTTGCGGCAAAACTCGACTTTCCGGAACTCAAAAAGTTCACGGAACCGACGGACGCAAACCCAGAACATAACATCGATTTTGCAGGGATTAAAATCGCGGATATCTCCCTAGGGGGAAACCTCAGCACCTTTAAGATAAACGACACCTATTGTGCGGATTTAAACCTGTATTTTGCCGATGAAAAGGCTGATTTTTCCCCAGAAAATGTGGCGATATTTCAACCCCAAGCGTTAATCGATGTGAGGGCAAATCTGGGCAAGGTGCTATGGTTGATTGGTGAAAGTGAGGATTTAAATCAACTGGAATTGAGCAGCGCCAAAGAGTGGGCAAAAAACTTGTGTCCACAGGCTGAATATATGACGGAAGATAGGCTGTTTAATTGCCCGTTGTTTATCTTCGCGGCTGAGTCGGTGACGATTTTAATTTCCCTGGCTCAACCCGGTGCGGTAGACTTAAAACGCGCCCAAGATAATTACTATAATCTGCGGAATTTATTCTGGACTTATCAGAAAATTGTGGTGGTGGCGGGACTGGCGAAAGAGGGTTATCAAGGCGCTAGACACCTCTACAGTGAGCTGGAAGGCAAGGTAAAGGAGTTTAACCAGGTTTTCCGGTTGGAGACACCGGAGGAACGCCTAGAAAGGCTGGATGCACTGTTACAAAGCATTCCCCAAAAGCTACTGGACTATAACTGTAAATTGCGCGACCTCAAAGCACATTATACCACAACTGAGGTGAATTTGCAAAACTTTCAGAGGTCTCTGTCCCATATCCTGGCTGAAAAATCAGACGATCGCCTTTCCTACTGGTCAGATTTTGCCACAACAAAGGCTCCCCTGCGTCTCCAGCAAATCAAAACCTATATCGACTATCTCGAACCGGGTCAAGTGCTATTTAGCGATTTGATTAACAGCATTCGCGCGACGACTGAACTGGAACAAGCGAAAAGCGATCGCCAACGTCAACAAGCCGAAGCAGCCTACTACAAACAACAACAAGACGCTAACCAGGACTTACAAGACCATATCCAAGCCGTGGGTGTGGGAATTGCGGCGGGTGCGATCGTCGCTTCAACTTCGGGGTTAATCACCCAACCTTGGCGGTTGCCTAGTCGCGATCGCTTTTGGCTTTGGCCGCATCCGTTTATTATAGCATTGTTGGGGAGCATATTTTGTTCATGGGGTGCGTGGTGGGTGGCAGAGAAATTGATTAAAAAGGGACGACCAAAGGATAAGTGAACGGGGTTTGTCGGTGGGGGGGTCAAGAAACCCGGTTTCTTTGAGAAACCGGGTTTCTAGTCGTAGGTTGGGTAAAGCCAAGCGACACCCAACCCACAAAGTTTATAATCCGAAGGAGTTGGATGTTAGGAAAGAATTATGAGCATTTACTTGGGGATTGACATTGGTGCTAGTACCGTTAAACTGGGATTATTTGAGCCAGAAAAAGGGGTCATCGGAGAAAGGTTAGATCGTCCCAGCAGCGCCTCTGAGGGTCCCGACGCTACCGTAAATGTGATTCAAACCGCCACCCATGAGCTACTCGCAGCCAATGATCTACAATTCCAGGATTTAAAGGCGATCGGTGCTTGTTGTCCGGCTCCCATTGATGCCTCGGGAATGTGTGTTTATCCTACCAATATTGATCGCTCTTGGCAAGGGGTGAATATTGCCCAAAAACTCTCGGAGACTCTCCAGTTACCCGCTCTCCTCCTCAATGATGGAGACGCGGGCGCTTACCGGGAATACAGCATCCGCGAGGCTCAAAATCAGGCTTCTTCTGTCATGGCTCAGTTTATTACGGGAACAGGATTAGGCGGCGCTTTGATTGTCAACGGGAAAATCTGGTCGGCTCCGGCAGTTTCGGCAGAATTCGGTCATATTTGTATTGATAGCTCGGAAAATGCCGACCTGTGCGGATGTGGTGCGAGGGGATGTGCAGAAACGAGAGCCTCTTTATTGGGTCTGAGAAATATGGTTAAACACCGACAGGCTAAGGGGAATGTACCGGAAGCGTTACAAGGAGATCCCATGGAGGTGGCGAAAAACCTGCGTCGCTTGGGTCAAATGGATGAGCCTCTGTCGGATGTTGTGGCTATTTGGCAAGAGTATTTTACCAGCCTCGGTATAGCGGCTCGTAATGTGGTCAATACCATAGGCTGTGACCTGATTGTGATTTCTGGGGGAGCGCAAGAAAAGGAAAAAACGGCATCGGAGGGAGCATATCAACGATTCAAACAAGATGCGATCGCCTGGGTTCGTCAGGAAATTGACCATAGTTTCCCCCATCTCACCCAGACCAGGGTGGAATGGTCTATTGATACGCTCCCAGATAGTGCTGCTTACGGTGCGGCTCAATATGCGAGTGTAACCGCGAACTCGTAGACACCCAACAAATTCAGGTATTGGGGGGGGTGAAGAAACCCGGTTTCTCAAAGAAACCGGGTTTCTAGTCGTGATTTCACCCCACCTACAAATTATGCGATCGCTAAATGTACAGAAGTGGCGATCGCTTCTCGTTGTTGGGTATCATATCCCCATCTCTCCAAAAAGTCTTGATAGGGTCCCTCTCCCGTTTGGGAAGTTTCCAGAAGCTGCTGTAGTAAAGATTTGACTGGTGGTAAATTGAGGCTTTGAATTAACTCAATACAGCGCGATCGCACTAAGTCCGAACTCGCAGCCATATCCTCATTTTGGTGGCGATGATGATAGACTACCATGGCGGCGGACATCGCCAAATTTTTCACCAATAACTCCGAGACTATCTCAGGAGAAGATTCTAAGGCTTTTTGGATCTCTGGTGTCATTTGTTCAGGAATAGGGCGAGTATCCGTGAGGTAGGTCACAAAAAATCCCCTCGCCCCATTTTCCGAATGAACCAGTTTGGATATAGCCGCCGCCAAGTCTGAGTCCGAGATACTTCCCGCTTGGGATTGATCAATCAGAGATTGGGTAATGGCGATCGCATCTTCAAAGGTAATATTTTCCGGGATTGAGACAGAATAGATCATGATCGAACTAATTGAAATGTTTTGGGGTATTGCATAAGTTATGGCAATTATATCTTCTCACAATTCCCGCCCACATAAGCCAGCCCGCGAACCTTCATCTACCTATCAGGTGAAGCCACCAGCGGAGGAGTCCCTACTGATACCATCACCCACCTCTGAGGAAAAAAACAATCCCAAACCCGAAGAAAAAATTAGACCCCAACAACTAGCCGACTATATTGGTCAACGGGATCTCAAACAGGTATTGGAAATTGCGATCGCCGCTGCTAAGTCTCGCCGGGAACCCCTCGACCATTTGTTACTTTATGGACCTCCCGGACTCGGTAAAACTACCATGGCGCTAATTTTGGCAACAGAAATGGGCGTAAAATGCCAAATTACTACTGCGCCTTCCCTGGAAAAACCGAGGGATATTGCCGGACTTTTGGTTAATCAAAAACCCGGAGAGATTTTGTTTATTGATGAGATTCACCGCCTCTCTAAAATGGCCGAAGAAATCCTTTATCCTGCTATGGAAGACTCTCGTTTAGATATCACTATTGGTCAGGGACGTAGTGCGAGGACGCGCAGCATTCCCTTAAATAAGTTTACTATTGTCGGCGCAACTACCAGAATCGGTGCTTTGACTTCTCCCCTGCGCGATCGCTTTGGGTTAATTCAACGTTTGCGTTTTTATGAAGTTGATGAACTCGCCCAAATTGTCAACCGTACCGCTAAACTATTAAAAACTCCCATTACTCCCGAAGGTGCCTTAGAAATTGCCCGACGTTCCCGAGGAACTCCCCGAATTGCTAATCGTTTATTAAGACGGGTACGGGATTATTTGGAAGTCAAAGCATCCGGGGATATTACCGGAGAAATTGCGGCGATCGCCTTAGAATTATTTAATGTAGATCCCCTCGGTTTGGATTGGACGGATCAGCATTTACTCCGCATCATTATCGAAAATTTCAATGGGGGACCCGTCGGCTTGGAAACCCTAGCAGCAGCCAGCGGCGAAGATGCCCAAACCTTGGAGGAAGTCCAGGAACCCTATCTTATGCAAATTGGCTTTATACAGCGGACTCATCGCGGTAGAATCGCCACCGCTAAGGCTTGGCAACATTTGGGTTATGAACCACCACAAAAACAGCTTTCTTTGTTTGGTTAAATAACCCCCACAATCTCTATATTACCGCTACTCTCGCTTAACCTGACTCTCCTTCTCGAACCCCGCAACCACCTGATCAACTGTTAAGTTAGCCATCGGGATTTGCAACTCCTGCGAAATGCGATCTAGTGGTTTCATTGAGGACATAACCAACCGACTAAAAAAGCTGGTAAAACTGCTATCTATTTCTAGTTTATCATGGAGGCGGGTATCCTGCTCAATCCACTGGGTAATTTGGTCTAGAGTTACTGAGGCGATCGCACATTCTTGTTGCTGGGAAATTTCCCGTAAACAGCGCAGCGCATAAATAGCCAGACGGGTGGCAAACTTCTCCTTAGATGACAACAAAGCTGCATCTACCTTAACCGCTTCTTCTGGCGTTAAAAATTCTCTATCTGTCTGCATCATAATTAGATAATTACACTATTTCCACAAGATTGGGGAGGCCGCCAGTTAATGACTAATAATCAGATAACCACAACGATGCTCACCATTAACTAGCCAATGAGTCCGTTCTACGGTACAATCATATAGTACAGCCGCAAACATCTCTAACTCATGGCCGCAGACACTCGGAAAAGACTCAGCCACACTAGAAATCGCGCAGTTATGTTCTGTGAAAATATAGCGTTGCTCACCCGTGGCGACTTCCTCTTGAGTCTCTACGGCATACCACTCAGCCATATAACCTTCCCCTTGGCGAATTTCCGCCAATTTAGCTACGCGATCGCCTACTGGACCAGTCCCCACCCGTTGGCGATACTCCATGGCTTTTCTTTGCCACTGTTTGTGTAAAATCTGGCTAACCTGTTCGGGTCCCACGGTTTCAGCCAAAGTATCCAGGAAAGAAATTGCAAATTGATCATAACTATTCGGAAAGCGATCGCGTCCCTGACTGGTTAGGCGATAGATATGTTGGGGCCGTCCCATCCCTATCTGTACAGACTCATAATTGATCAACCCCGACCCCTGGAGATCCTTGAGATGCCGACGGGTGGCTTGGGGACTGATATCGAGAGCCTCCGCGAGTTCCTGAGCCGTAGCCTGATGACGTTTCAGAAGATATTGGAGGATGTCCTGCTTAGTCGAATGCTGTTGGGTCGTGGTCATCATGTTCACAAAAATTCAAAAAATTTTGGCTTTGACAATACAGTTGTTGCTAATGTAACCTAAAATAGACTTAAATAACAAATAGGTTGTTTAAGTCCCAGACAGTGGGACTTGGGATCTGCCATCCCGTGGGAGTTTGTCCAGGTGATGAGCCGGGACACCAGACCGTAAACCAAACCAACACAAGAGAACACAAGATATATGAGTGCTTCAGTCAAAACCCTAGTTAACCAGCCCTATAAATACGGCTTTGTTACTGATATTGAGTCCGACACCATCCCCAAGGGGTTGAGTGAAGATGTGGTGCGGCTGATATCAGCGAAAAAAAATGAGCCGGAATTTATGTTAAATTTCCGTCTCAGGGCTTATCAGCAGTGGCAGAAAATGGCTGAACCCACCTGGCCCCATGTTCACTATCCCCCCATTGACTATCAAGACATTATCTACTATTCCGCCCCCAAAGTAGAGAAGAAAAAAGGCAGTTTAGAAGAAGTAGACCCGACCCTAATAGAAACCTTTGAGAAATTAGGGATTCCCCTATCCGAACAGAAACGGCTGGCTAATGTAGCAGTGGATGCCGTCTTTGATAGTGTGTCCATTGCCACCACTTTTAAAGAAAAACTCGCCGAAGAAGGGGTAATTTTCTGCTCAATTTCCGAAGCCGTAGAAAGCCACCCAGAACTGATTGAGAAATATTTGGGGAGTGTAGTTCCCGTCGGTGATAACTACTTCGCCGCCCTCAACTCAGCCGTGTTTAGTGATGGTTCCTTCGTGTACATTCCCAAAGGGGTTAAATGTCCCATGGATCTGTCTACTTATTTCCGCATTAATAACGGTGAATCTGGGCAGTTCGAGCGCACCTTAATTGTAGCAGAATCTGGCAGTTCTGTCACCTATTTAGAAGGCTGTACCGCCCCCATGTTCGATACCAACCAATTACACGCCGCTGTCGTCGAATTGGTCGCTTTGGATAATGCCACCATCGAATATTCTACCGTGCAAAATTGGTTTGCTGGGGACGAAAACGGGAAAGGCGGAATTTATAACTTTGTCACCAAGCGGGGACTCTGTAAAGGCGTAAATTCTAAGATTTCCTGGACTCAGGTAGAAACCGGGTCAGCCATTACTTGGAAATATCCTAGTTGTGTGTTGGTCGGTGATAATTCCGTCGGAGAATTTTACTCCGTCGCCCTCACCAATAACTGTCAACAGGCTGATACCGGAACCAAAATGGTTCATATTGGCAAAAATACCCGCAGCACTATTATTTCTAAAGGTATTTCGGCGGGTCGGTCTGCGAATAGCTATCGTGGCTTAGTGAAAATGGGTCCGAAAGCTGTGGGGGCGCGGAATTATTCCCAGTGCGACTCTATGTTAATTGGCGACTGTGGACAGGCTAATACTTTCCCTTATATTCAAGTCGAAAATAGTACCGCCAAGGTAGAACATGAAGCCTCGACTTCTAAAATTGGGGAAGACCAATTGTTTTACTTTACTCAACGGGGAATTTCTGAGGAAGATGCTGTGTCTATGATTATCAGCGGCTTCTGTAAAGATGTGTTTAATAAATTACCCATGGAGTTTGCAGCCGAAGCCGATAAACTGCTGAGTCTGAAACTAGAAGGCGCTGTCGGTTAAACTATCTATTTCCCTGGGAGATGGTGGGGTTTCCTGTTGAAAACCCCCTAACCTAATTACGTCAGTTAATCACTAACACCAATCACACACATTTAGAGGTTGAGAATGATTCAAGAAAACAGTCCCGTGATTTTGTCCGTTAAGAATTTAACCGCTACCGTTGATGGTAAGGCGATTTTAAAAGGCTTAAACCTGGAAATTAAAGCCGGAGAAATTCACGCCATCATGGGTCAAAATGGGTCGGGAAAAAGTACCTTTTCTAAAATCTTGGCCGGACATCCAGCCTATGAAGTAACTGGGGGTGAAGTCACATTTTTAGGACAAAATCTCCTGGAATTAGAATCAGAAGAACGCGCCTTAATCGGTCTGTTTTTGGCTTTCCAATATCCCATCGAAATCCCTGGGGTTAGTAATCTCGATTTTCTGCGGGTGGCTTACAATTCCCAACGGAAATATCGGGGCTTAGATGAGTTAGATGTGTTTGATTTTGAGGATTTAATCCACGAAAAATTAGAGGTGGTGAAAATGCGTCCAGAGTTTCTGGAACGTAGCGTTAATCAAGGCTTTTCTGGGGGTGAAAAGAAGCGTAATGAAATCTTGCAGATGGCTTTATTAGAACCGAAATTAGCCATTTTGGACGAAACTGATTCCGGCTTGGATATTGATGCGCTGAAAATTGTCGCTAATGGTGTGAATCAATTGGCTAATGCTGAAAATGCCATGCTGGTGATTACTCACTATCAGCGGTTATTGGATTACATTGTCCCTGATTATGTTCATGTCATGGCTGATGGCAGAATTATTAAAACTGGTGCTAAGGAATTGGCGATCGAGTTGGAAAAACAGGGCTATGATGATATAATTGAAGCAGCCACAGTGGGGGTGTAGTTAATGATTCATATTCAAGAAAAACCAGAACTTTCCTATTTGAATCAGTTACTTAATCGGGTAAGGGGTTCTCTTCCAATTCCGGCGAGTTTCCCTTTGGAAAGAAACATTGCCGAACAATTACAAAATATTCGTGATAATGCCGCCAGTTGGGTTAAGGAATTAGCTATTCCTACCCGTCGCCATGAAGATTGGCGATTTACCGACCTTTCCGCTTTGTTGGAATTGCCTTTTCAACCAGCCACAGCGGTAGAACTTTCCCGAGACGAGATTTCGCCTTTAATCTTACCGGAAGTTAAAGGGACTAGGTTGGTTTTTGTGAATGGTTTTTACTCCCCCCAACTGTCCTGTTTAGATAATCTTCCTGATGGAGTATTTGTCGGCAATTTAGGACAACTCGATAAACCATTATCCGATAAGTTGGGGAACTACCTAACTCAACAACCCGACAGCCAGGAAGTTTTTACCGCCCTCAATACTTCCTCTTTGGCTGATGCTGCGGTGGTCTGGGTTCACCAAAATCAAGTCATTGATACCCCCATTCATCTGCTATTTATTTCCCTCAGTAGCAGCCAACCTGTAACCAGTCAACCTCGGACTTTAATTGTCGCTGAACCCGGAAGCAAAGCCACAGTAATTGAACACTACGCCACCGCGAATATTTTGGGTTGTTCAGACCGCACCCAAAAAACTCCTTATTTCACTAACACAGTGACAGAGTTATGGGTTGGTGACAATGCCGAATTACAACATACTCGCCTTCAACGAGAATTGGCTTCATCTTTCCATATTGGTCGCACTGTAGTTTCCCAAGGGCGTTCTAGCCGTTATACTGGTAACGCCATTAGTTTGGGGGCGAAATTGTCTCGCCATAACTTCGATATTCACCAAACCGCTGTGGGAACCGAAACTCAGCTTAATGGTTTAACTCTGGTCAATGGTCAACAGGTCGCTGATACCCATAGCGCCGTATTTTTGAACCATCCCCATGGTGTCATCAATCAATTACATAAAGCTATTGTGGATGACCGCGCTCATGCTATATTTAATGGTCGGATTGTGGTTCCCCAAGCGGCACAAATGACTGATGCGACTCAACTGAATCGTAATCTGTTGTTATCGGCTAAAGGGCGGGTTAATACCAAGCCTCAATTAGAAATTGTAGCTGATAATGTCAAATGTGCCCACGGCGCAACTGTTAGCCAATTAGAAGCGGATGAGATTTTCTATCTGCGGAGTCGGGGACTGGATGAAAAAACCAGCCGTAACCTGTTAATTGATGCTTTTGCGGCGGAAATTTTAGAGAAATTGCCTTTGGTTTCTCTCAAGCAAATTTTATCCCGCTGTGTGGCTTGTCGCACTGACGAAGGGGAAATGTAAAGGGGGTTACAGCTTGTTCACCAGTCGCTTAATACATTGCCCTCACCCTAAATCTGGATCCCAGAAAGAGAGAGGGACTTTGAGAGGTGATAAGATGATTTATGAACAGGCTGTAAGGGGGGGATTAATTCTTGATGATTAATCAACTATCTCCCCTCACCTCTGCTATCTTGATGATGGGGGAATTACCAGAGATGCTTTAATGGTTACTGGTTGCCAATTGCTAGATTTAGGGATTAGACAAAATGACACTTATTAAAGAAAAAACACTAGGACAAAAGGTGCGGGGAGATTTCCCCATTCTACATCAGGAGGTGAACGGACATCCTCTGGTTTATTTGGATAATGCGGCTACTTCTCAAAAACCCCAGGTGGTTTTAGATGCTATCCAAAACTATTATCAAACATATAATTCTAATGTTCATCGGGGTATTCATACCCTTAGCGCTAAGGCGACTGATGAATATGAAAAAGCCCGCCAAAAGGTGGTTGAGTTTATTAATGCTGATTCCTACCAGGAGATTATTTATACTCGTAACGCCAGCGAAGCCGTGAATGTGGTTGCCTATTCTTGGGGGTGGGAAAATCTACGGGCTGGGGATGAGATTATTTTGTCGGTAATGGAACATCACAGTAACTTAGTCCCTTGGCAAATGCTGGCTAAGAAAACTGGGGCGGTGATTAAGTATGTGGGATTAACGGCTAACCAGGAGTTCGATTTTGAGGAGTTTAAAACCCTCATTTCCCCTCAGACTAAGTTGGTGGCTGTCCTGCAAATGTCTAATGTTTTGGGCTGCATTAATCCGGTGAAGGAAATTACGGAAATTGCCCATCAATATGGGGCGAAGGTGTTGATTGATGCCTGCCAAAGTTTACCACATTTACCGATAAATGTCAAGGAAATTGATTGTGATTGGTTAGTGGGTTCGGGTCATAAAATGTGTGGTCCGACGGGGATTGGTTTTCTGTATGGTAAGCGGGAAATACTGGAGTCGATGTCGCCATTTTTGGGGGGTGGCGAGATGATTGGGGAGGTGTCGTTAGAGGGTTTTACCTGTGGGGAATTACCCCATAAATTTGAGGCGGGAACTCCGGCGATTGGAGAGGCGATCGCTTTAGGTGCAGCCCTGGATTATTTAATGAAGATTGGCTTGGATAAAATCCACGCCTACGAACAGGAATTAACGGCTTATTTATTCAAGAAATTAAGTGATGTTCCCGAAATTACTATTTATGGACCCCCCCCAACGGCTGAGGGTAAAGGACGGGCGGCATTAGCATCATTTTCAGCGGGAGAAATTCACCCTAATGACTTATCAATGCTGTTGAATGATTCGGGGGTGGCGGTGCGTTCAGGACACCACTGCACCCAACCTTTACATAAGTATCTAAAGGTTAATTCTACGGCGCGGGCGAGTTGTTATTTTTACAATACCCATGAGGATATTGATGCCTTTGTGGTGGCGTTGAAAGAGGCGATCGCTTTTTTTAAGCAGATGTCTTAATCTTAGCTAAGGGCTTCATAATGGAAGCCTTGGAATTCAGGCGATTTGATTCTCCTTGGTGATCAAATCGCCGATTCCATCTTAATCCATTAATTCCTAGGCTTGAAAAAGTCTGCCCCAACCAGTTCCGGGTCCTTCTGCCGTCCAACGATAGGTCATTTCATATTTGCTGTAAATTGCACCCTTACCATTTTCAACCGCTCCGGTGTAGCAATCATTAAGAGAACCATAAGGATCATTAACAACAAAATCCCCGTTTTCAGTGCGCCCCCGGACAACAATCATGTGACCGCCACAAGGATGTTCCGTCGTCCCCCGATGATAAATACCAATCACAACAGGACGCTTCGCTTCTAGTTCTCGATAAACATCATCAAAATCCAGATCGGTGTGCCAAGTGCTTTTCAAACCAAAATCTGATAAGGCTTGGGTTTGCACTGTATGATCGGTGGTATCTCCATATTTAAAAACCACTTCTAAGTAGATATCATCTCCAGTGGTTCCGAGTAAAGTTCCCGGCTTGAAATATTCTAAACACATGGCACAAGACGATGAATTACAAGTTCTTTCTGGATCTCGATAGTTGTCAGTTTGCGGAAACCAAGGAACAGGTAGTAAAATTTTATCGGGTTTAATCTGGAGATTCTGATTGTATATCTCTACATCTCTGCTGTGAACAAACCAAGTATTTTTTACCTTAAATGATTGACCCCAAAATGCAACTTTCAGGTAATCTCCGGTTTGGTACGCATAGGAGTGAACCGGATAAACACTTTGTTCTTTAATTTCGACTTGTTGATCGCTTGAGAGTTCGGAAAGGTCTTCGATGACGGTGCGGAGGGTTGTGGTGTGGATAAATTTAATCTTCACAGCCACTTCTGAATTGGCAGGTTCTGAATTGGCAGGAGAGGAGGCTATTGGGCGCGACTCTGTCACTTTACAGGCTTTGTTATAATATTGGTGACGATCTTCTAAGCCATTGTAACCCCCGTTGACTCTTAGGGTAATTTCTTCCACGGTTGCGCCGCGATCGCACAATTCATTCATGCGGTTATTGTGCCACCAAAATCCGGCACTGGTAAACGGATAATGCTCCGCCATATAATCGCAACCTTCCATAATTTTGGCATCGCCCAGCGCATCGCAGAAGGCTTTATAATTGTTTCGTCCGGTGAAGCGCCCCCGAACCTTTGTATTTTGGGCCGTCACCAGAACAAGTATTTCCCCAATCGCTGCGCCCTTCCAAATAAGACCCATCACTGAGTTCTTTTAACCACTTCAATCCCCCGGATTCGTGGGCAATTTTACTGATAAAATGACAGATTCTAGGGGGGGTATTGATTTGATAAAAATGCAGACAACGATTCAGATCTGCTAGTTCATCTTCACGGATAAAATTACCAAAAATCGCCTTGCCTTCTGGCTGAGTAATCAATGGCTCTTCCGCCCCTTCTGGCATTACCGATGGCAGTCCATCCCCATCTTTACTAAAGGCATAAAAGGTTCCACTATTGGCGGCTAAAGTGACCTTAATATGTCCATTTTCAGCAGGTTCAAATGCTTAAACTTCGTAGGTTTTTCCCGCCGTAACCGCGACCATTTGATCAGGTTTCAGTTCCGAGGACTGGATAGGCAGTTTTTGGAATTTGGTATGGGCTTTGGCGACAATTGTTTTCATGGTTATTTGCAGGTTTCAGATTTGATTTCATGGAAATAACGAATTGAAACAAAGGATTCTGAATTTGGGCATTTTGCAATTATTATCGATAGGATGAAAACATTTATATTGTCTAAATATTCATTGTGATCAGCCTGGGATTTTGTCAAGATCGCAGATAAAAAACCCAACCAGAGCAACATTAAAAGATTGATTGGCTATTTGGTTGATATGTCTCATATTTTCTCTCTCCTTTTTTAGTCATAATTGGTAGGTATTGAATTGCTCCTATGTTGTCATAATTTCCATTTTTTTGATATTTTCCTCTCTCGCATAAAATCCATGATTATAGAAAAATGTTACGCCACCTGTTAAACTCAATAATAGGGCATATACGCAGAAAATTATATACCAAGTTTTACTCACTTTGCGCCTTAATTGTTGCTGATAATTCCACAATTAAAAATCTGCATTAAAATCATCATATTCAGGAGGAAGTAAAAATTTGTCTTCTGGATCAAGATTCTTCATGGCTTCATCTCAAATAATTGTAAATTTATTGTTTTTGTTTGACAGTGGCGGACAAAAAAGAAACAATAGAACCCAAGACAATATTGAAAGACTGGGAAGCAATATTATTTTCGTCTTGATAAGTTTGGGCATCCTCTAGCAGAAGTTCTGCCACCCAATTCATTTTTTTTGGGGAGTCATAATCGCGAGTTATTTGGGCAACATTTTCTGGAGTTTTCGCAAAATAATTATTGCTAAAAAAGTTGATATAACCAGTCGCAAAAAACAAAATCATGTAAGTGGTGAGGATGGCGTACCAAGTTTTACTCATTTGTGTTGTTTGATTTGGGGTGAATGGTTGGTAATATTGTCAATATGAACGGTGGGCGATCGCCAATTAACGGTGGGCGATCGCCAAGATTTACCTCGACGAATGCTCAATGTAATTTGATAAATTGTGGGATTGCATCTCGCACTGGCACCCCTGGCTTCTGATCATAGACTTCGCCACAATCGAGAAAGCATTTCGCCGCCTCGATCAACTCTTGGCAATTTTCGGGATTGTCAATTTCTTCGCCAATCTTTTGATACTTTTGATATTTTTTAAAAATATATCGATTGTGGGGCTTTTCGAGGAGCGATCGCAAACGACCTGGCTGCTTTTCCACTTGCAAGCGATCGTTGAGATCGAAATCCAAACGTAATATATCACTCCCAACACTATCCAGAATTTGATTGCCAATATCTTCGGAATTTTGGGAAGCAGGATTTAAGAAGATGTCCGGTAGATGCTGAACCCAACCCAGAGAACTCCATCCCTTGATTTCTTCATAGCTGTAGGGACAAGTGGTGTTGCCAGTTCCGATGGAGAGTACGGCAATATCTTTTAAAGTTAATCCGTTATTTTTTTCCAGCAATAAAGCGGGGTATGCCTCATTTGCTTGAGCCAGTTGACCGCCGCTAATGTTAATCACATGGGCACCTTGTTCAAGGGCTTGATTGATTTGGCGTGCCAGGTCTAGCTGGGAAAGAGAATCTGGGCGGCGATCGGAAAATACTGGCAAAATTAGACCGCGACAACCCGGAGCGATACGGTTGAGGCGGTGATTTTTTGATGTTTTGGATTTTCTGTTAATATCTTTCGTAATTTCTCAAATTAATTAATCGATTCTATGTCCCCAAAAAAGGTGCGATCGGACCGGAACATTTTCCAGAAATTACCAGGCGATCGCACTCATGCAAAACGGTGGGCGTTTAGTAAAATCAATTCACCAGTTTGGCGAGGGAACCTGTGGCTACTCCCGCTTCCTCTTTCAGCACAGTCACTGGATGGACACCACCCAGCTTTTTCCGAGCTTTTCGATCACCTTGCGAACCTTTAAAACCTTGCACATTAGGATTGGTGCATACATATTCCCCCAAAGGGGCTAGGGTTCGGCTATTACCGCGACTTCCTACCCATCTGACTGATCGATTAGACCTCTGGCTTTATCTACACCCCTAAAACGCGGATTGAATTCAATTTCGGAAAATTTTGAGTTATGGTATTTTCCCAAATGAAGCCCCATCAAAAAAGGGAGCGATCGCCCCCCTTTTGACTAAGTATGATCAGGGCGATCGCTTAGTAAAATAGTGCTGTTAACCCCAAATATTCACGATATCAGGTGAGAGAATACCAATTGCTTTCGCCCAGGTATCATCAAACAATTTACCAACTCCTATCTCATGTTTTTGAGTCCAATCTTTGACAAACCAAAATTGGTAGTCAGCCGCAATTTGAAACAGATGGAGATCGCTGGCAGCTTGAATGTATAAGGAACCGTAGCGATTTATCGCTTCCAGAACAATTGGATGGTCAAATTTACCTTTAAGCACCGTTTCTTCGTCAGGTTCTTTGCGGGTATCAATGGCAATTTTGGGTTTTTCAAGAGCTACCTTGTTCATTTCCTCTTTCCATTTCTCAGCCGAGTGGTATCGGGGACAATTGTTTTGATTGTCAATTTCAATTGGTGAGGAAATCGCCTTTTCTGCTGCGGCTAGTTGACTCTTTTTATCTTGGGGGCGAAACTGACTGCCACTTGCCTGAGAAAATAAGCTACATAACTCAAGAAAAGCATGGTTGTATTCCGTAGGATTATCACGCTCTAATGACCATGCACTTTTGGGACTCCAGCAGGGTTTATAGCGATATTTAACGAAGCTGTAATCGGGAAAATGTCCCATCCATCCATGTCCTACATAGCAGGGAGGTACATTGGGAGCAGCTTGCAAATTTTCATGAGATGTACAAGACAGCTTGACTTTTTTCCAACTCTGACCCATATCTTGATACTCAATATTTTGCCAAACATCATTTTTGAGCCAGGAATTGTCAATATCCCAGTAAGTATTGATTACATGATCAAGGGCGCACCAATCTTGGTGGGCCCAAGTATCTCCAATAACATGAGCCCTAACCCCCAACAAAAGCAATCCAAAGCGTTTGAGAATAGACTCCTTATTTGCAGAACTTAATAAGGTCTTACCACCAGCAGATTTGATCAGAATGTTTTCCAAACGGCTTGAATCAGTGAGACAGCGAATTGTGTCTTTGATCATCGCTCTAGACAAAGCACTTTGTGGCCGATTGAGCAACTTACCAATGTCCGGAGTAATTTTGCTCTTAAGGCTCGAATCAGGATCTATTTCCCGTAGGTGATAGTCAGGTAATAAGGCAGCAACATCTTTTCCATGGACATCGATCTTAGTTGGTGTACCAACAGGGTCATTATAGTTTCCAGGAGGAAAGTGAAATGATGCCCATAACCCACTACTTCCACTGGCTCCGGTACTCAAGGTGCCTTGAAATGTGTAACGAGGATAATCGACTTTGGCGATCACATTATAATCTCGCTCTAAAGATTTTTCGGTATTGCTGACAATATGCCAGTATCCGGCATATTTTTCATTGCTCAAAAAATCGATGAAATTAGAGGCTGTAGCAATAACAGTTGCATCCTTTTGACTATAATTGCCGCCGATTCTAGCCGCGTAGTAAGTTCCATAATAATGAAAATCTTGATCCACAATATTTACCTCTTGAGAGTGGGTGATACTTGTGTATTTACATTCTCAAGACGATTGCTATCTTCAATTTATGAATTTTGCCAATTATCAGGTGTGGCTTTGAACATGGCTAGGATTTTTCGCGAGCTATCGAGTTTTTATACTTTTGATGGTTAATATACATTCAGGCTAGATTAAATCTCTGGTTTGTACCAATCTCACCCGCGTAGTTAAGTCAATATCGGCTACAATTGTAGCCGATCGCCGTTTGGTAAATTTCAGTGAAAACTATTTAGTAACCACTTCATATACCCAGATGATTGATTCTCCTTCTTCTTGCATAAAAGCCCGAACTCTGACCAAATCATTGGAACATAATTTATCCGACGGGTCGTCCATCTCATCCCACACCTTCCGAGCCGGACCGTTACCATCTTGATGTATATTGCCGACTGCAATTTTTCGCTTACCAATGAGCGGCCAAGAAGCAGCAAATTGTATGAAACCCGATCCCCCTTTGAGCTTATAATTTACCCCAAAGGAAAAGTAATTACAGTCAAATTTACCGACCCCTAACTGCTCGGGTTGGATATCGCCAAGGGGCCAATTTTGCGAGTCATTATGGGATCCCACGCGCTCCAGGACATATTGGGTCTTGTTAATGACTTCAATGACATATTTTTTGTCGTATGTGACCAATCCTTTGATCTGATCGAAAGTTTAATTGACATCAATTGAAATTGAGCCGGTGACTGCCATGGTATTTAACCTTTAATAGTGGTGTTGACTTAGTTATAGCAGCCAACAGGAAATAGGGAACAGGGAATAGGGGTTCAAAAGAGTCCACCTCCCAGGTTTCAGGACCGTGGATGTCCTAAATGTTCTGGCTGCTACTATATTAGACGTTTGAGGGGGGTGATCTGTGAATTTTGCGAATTATCAGGGGTGGTTTTCCGAACCGCGATCGCCATTCATACACCCGTCACTCTTCCTTGCAGTTTTGCCCGTTGTTGTGACTGCCTCGCCGCTTGTAAAATCTTGCACCAATCCCGATAAATTTGGGCATCCTCGCCAGACAGCTTGTAAGCCGTCTCCATTGCTGATGCCGCCTTCTGATATTGTCCGGCATGGAACAAACCCCAACCGTAGGAATGCCAACTCTTGGGGTTAATGGGGTGTTCCTCCGTTAACCGAGCCAAAATTTTGACTCCTTCCGCAAACTCCTCTCGGGCGATGTGATAATAAGCCAGTAACGCCAAACCCTCCACCGTAGTCATCCGTTGCCGTGCCGTGTCAATCATTTTTTTAGTCTGCTTCCCCTCCTTTTCCCATACCAAACCCATCCGGCAACGAGTCTCTATCTGTCGCTTGAGAACGTGACAATCGTCCGGGGCTAATTCCAGCATCCGCAGCAACCGCACCTCCGCTTCCCCGACATCCCCCAGAATCATCAAAGCATCGTAGCTGTCAATTAGCGCCACAATATCATTGGGATGAACTGACAAAATGTGATCAAATGTTCCCAAAGCCCCAGATATATCTTCTTTCTGCATCTGTAGCCGCCCCAATGCCAGCCAGTGCGTCATGTTGTCCGGTTCTAGGGCTGTGGCTGACTCAAAGGCGACAATGGCTGCTTCCAGGTCATGCCGACAGACGGCAATTAATCCGCCGAGATGCTGTTGAGTTGCTTCGTGGCGAACTTGGGATAAGGCTTTTTCATAAACTGCCACTGCGTCGGCTTCTTGCCCCATTAGCTGCAACATTTTCCCTAAGTTTAAATACACCTCAACCAATTGGGGTTGTCGCTCAATAACTTGGTGATACTCTTCGATTGCCCGTTGCCAATCACCCGTCGCATACAACAGATTCGCCAATTCTAGCCGCTTTTTCCATCCCGATGGATATTTTTGTATGTACTGATCTAAGGTTTTTAGCTTCTGGTTGATTCGGGTTGGTTTTTGGTCTAAAACCAAATACACATTTCTCTCACTCCCGGAAAGTAGGGTGACAGATACCATACATGAAAAGGTTTTTTTAGACATCTCGCTATTTGGTGGTGTTTGATTATTGCAGATATGCACCTGGTTATCCTTCGGTGTTCACAAGTCCAATCGATAACTGTCTATCACCGAATTATTTTGGGTGTTTGAATTTTCCAATTAAGTGGACTGATGCCGGTTTTTATAAGCCGCAAAACCAGGCAAAAAATGCCATGTATGAGACATTTGGTCTAGGCAGGTCGCGGTTAAGTGATAACTGACTACCACCGATTTACACTCGACACCAGATAAATCGTCGATTTTTGAGTCTTCTATTAACAAATTATTGGTGATGTAAAAACTCTCAGATAAAGTTGATTCAAAAGGATCTACCCCTGAAAGATAACTTCTCACCTTCTGGGCGAGAATATCTCGTGCCTGTTGAATGCGTTTGTAAGCATTGTCTCTGGAAATTCCGAGTTTTTCGGCGATATCTGGATAAGACAGTTCTCGGTCATAACGGAGAATGAAAGGGATGCGAAGCCGTTCAGGTAGTTGGTTGACAACACTCTGAATAAACTGCCTTAACTCATGCCTCAAAATTTGCGATTCTGGGGATTCACAACTACATAAAATAACATCTTGTGCTTGAATATATGAATCTTCTATGTTGTCGATACTGATTGATTTTCGGCGACGTTCTCGGTGAATATCTACGCATAGATTATGGGTTAAGCGGGTTAGCCAAGCTCGGAGATTCGTGATTTTTGGGGCGTATTTTGGTAATTTATCCCTGGCTTTTAACATGGCTAGACTGAGGGCTTCTTCCGCTTCCGTCCGGTTATTTCCCATCCAACTAATACAGCGATTATAAAGGTAGTTTTGATGGGACTGCCAGAGTAGCCAGAAGGCATTCATTTCCCCTTCTGAAAGACGATTTAATAGTTCTTGTTCTTCTGCCTGTTTCAAGGGTTGGACATCGTTTGCTTTCGGGGAACGATATCGCCTGATGGGGTCTTTAATTTCCATAAGAGGTACGAGGGATTCAAAACGTCAATGGTTTTGGCGATCGGAGCCTGGTTGGCTTCCATCTAATTTGCCTCCACCCTTTTATACCGGGAGGACAACGACAGTATATGCTCGTTTAGACCTTGGTAGATCAGTCCGAATTTTGATCAGGTTTTTGGCTCGTCTGTAATATGATACTCGATCGCTTGATTAAAGTCTATACCACTTATGTAAATTTTTTTGCTGAAAAAATCCCACATCCCAACAGGAAGTTCACTCGATATACTCTCAATCTGGTTGATCTGGGTTTTCACGGGGGAATGGATTGGGGGAACTTCCTACCCGGAAAATGATGGTAAAAATGTTGTCTGTCACCAACATACGATTCCCAAAGGCATCGTTACCATAATCATACTCTTGATGTTGCCACGATGCTGATAGCGTGGGACTGTTGGGCTGATTTTTCAGTCTCCAACTGATGGTGCTACCGTAAACCGACCGGCTGGAGGTTTTGTCGATGGGTGCGATATAACCTGATAAGGTGACGTTATTAACTGGGCGGACTGCTAATTCTATCAGTAGGCGATCGTCGTAGGAATTGGGGAGGATATCCCCGAAATAGTTGGTTAAACCCAGGGAAAATCTTTGCCAGTTTAAACGTCCCGATAACCCTAATTCGCTGGCGGGAGAAATGCTGACAACATCCCCAATGCGGGTTTCTCGGTCGATCGCATAATTGAAAAAACTCGACAGGATTAAATTCCTATTATTCCCCAGGCGAAACCTTTTGGAAGCATTCCCAAACACCTGGCTGTAATAGTCGCGATCGGGGTTGACATAGCCGATCGCACCCCCTCGAAAACTCCAGCCGTCCGTCGTGTTAAATGTATAGTCTGCCCCTAGGTAAAGTTTCACCATTTCCGAAGCAATAACCCCCGTATAGTAGCGGAAAATGTCTTGACTTCGCGTCCAGTTTCCGGTTAAACTAAGGTGAGGATAATATCGCCGTTGTTCTAGGTAAACACTTTGGCGGTTCAAGTTGACATCTTGCCGCAAAAAACTCAGATAAACTTGGGTGTAAAAGTTCTGTATATTCTCGGTGGAAAAGATGTCTTGATTGACCACAGACATTAACTGTAGATTATCGACATCTTCTCCCCCTTCCGCCCCCGCCCTCATAGCAATTTGGGGACCGGTCGCCCGGAAAAAAAGGCGATCGCGTCCGAAGCTGCGATCGAGAACCGGAGACAGCCCCAACCAGAGGCTGTGATAACTCGCCCCAGGAATTTCCCTCAAACTTCTGATATTGGGAGTCAAACTTTCCGCCCGCCCCAGACCAGCGGAATAAATCGTAAAACTACTGCTAGGTAAACGGGTATTATTAGCAGCAAAAAATAAGTTACGGTTAATGCTGGTATTCGGGGGATTTTCGCTCCCTTCCAGGTCAGGAATGAGGTCTGGTAAAAATTGTGCCCCCGCTTGGATAACCGTATTGAGACAGCGATTTTCATCATCCCCAAATAGGGTAAATCCGTAAATCGTGCGCCCCAAAACCGCTTGGGGATCGTTGGCTTTCACCACCTGTCGCACCCGGGAAAATGTGCCGGCGATGGTCAGGTCGATTTCTTCTTGGCGTTTAATTGTGCTTCTTTGGGATTGACTATTTCCCGGAAAAGTGCCAGAATTAGGAAAGTACAAATCTAGCCCAATCGGTTGGCTGGCGGTTCCCCCTTGAAAACCGGGAAGCTGCATAAAAGCTAAGGTTTCCGGTGCCAAGACATCCCCCACCTGTGAAGTTTGCAGAACCCGGGTTGGCACAAAAAAGTCGGGGTCGATGCTGTTGCGATCGATGACCAACCCCGGCATATAAGTACATTGTTGGTCACTGGGAGCATCAGGTAAAAAACAAGCCCCCGTCAAACTCATTTGAATTTCCAAACCGTTCATGGTTTGGGGTTCCGTGGTGGTGGTGGTTACTCGCCTTTCCAGCGGCACCGTCCGCAGTTGCAAGTAACTCCCCCGCTGGTCTACCCTGTAAATATTAGTTCGGCTAAGGCTTTCGATAATCTCCGCGTGGAGTTTGAACGTACCATCTAAAACCATGTCGCTATTTGTGGTATTAGCGAAGGCTTGCACGCCGCTCACCTGCCATTCGGTCAGGTGGCTGATGGGGATATCATTAAGGGTTAAAGTAGTGGTAAAGGCGCTAATTTGGTCGTTAGGAGCCACGCGAGGGGGGATGATATAGTCCGGGTCTGACGGTGGCGGAGAAGGTTTGGGGGTTTTATTCAATCCGGGGTCAGGTATCGCCCATGGGAGGGGAGTTTGTGCCAAGGCTGCGGGAATGGCAGTGAGGTGGAGGACAGCTAAGGCAACGACAAAGCTACAGTTGTGTATCTTCACAGATTTCCGAGTTAGTTGAGGGACAGTAGGGGTATATGTTTACCCACAGCGTGTTGGGTTCCCCCAAGGGGGTTCTGAGAAACCCGATTTTTGGGAAAAACCGGGTTTCTTGGCTGAGGAAAGGGGTATATGTTTCCCCAGGGGGTGTTGGGTTCCCCCAGGTAGGTGCGATCGCTCTCCAGTAGTAGGTTGGGTGGAGTGCAACGGAACCCAACAACGGGTATATGTTTCCCCAGGGGGTGTTGGGTTCCCCCAGGTAGGTGCGATCGCTCTCCAGTAGTAGGTTGGGTGGAG
>NZ_JARPLU010000064.1:24153-26002 GCF_032349615.1 Limnospira sp. PMC 1279.21
CCAGTAGTAGGTTGGGTGGAGTGCAACGGAACCCAACAACGGGTATATGTTTCCCACAGCGTGTTGGGTTCCCCCAAGGGGGTTCTGAGAAACCCGATTTTTGGGAAAACGGGGTTTCTTGGCTGAGGAAAGGGGTATATGTTGACCCACGAGGTGTTGGGTTCCCCCAGGTAGGTGCGATCGCCTTCCAGATATGCTATCGAGGCGATTGGGTCAAACCCTGACTTTTGCTCTTTGGGTGGGTTCCGCAACACCAGCCTGGGATTTTGCCCGACGGGAAACCGCTTTAACTTTTTTAACTTTTGTTTGGGGTTTCTGGGTCGGGAGGGGAGTTGCTTTGGTCCGCTTTTTTTTGGATTCAGGGGGGGCGACTGTTTCCGGTGTCAACTGGACCGATTGCCCTGTGACCTTCTTCTTAGATGGCTTCAGCAGACCGTGGCTGTCGCGGTCGTAGCTTTCCAGGCGATGGCGCAAAACCCGCCTGGCGTCGGAAATGCGCTTACGGACGTTGACCGGGGACACGAGAAGTCGCCCAGCAACTTCTGGGTAAGACTGCTGTTGTTTCATGTAGAGAATCAAGGTTTCCCGCTTCTTCGGCGGTAATGCCTCCATGGCGCGATCTAAAAATTCTTCCAGTTCCCAGCCGATACAAATCTGTTCCGGCGTGGGTTCGGGACTTACCCATTCATCAGCTAAGGCGATCGGATCGACATTCTCAACTTTCAAATGTTGGCGATCGCGCTGTCTGAGGATATCTGTACAATGATTCCAGGTTACTTTAACTAACCACTGCCTCCAATTCCTAATCCGTTCCGTCCGTTTTTGCAGTTGTTTTTGGGCTTTCAAAAGGGCTTCACTGAGGGCATCTTCGGCTTCAATGGGGTTGCCCATTTGTCTGAGACAACAACGCCAGAGATAGTCTTCATGCTCTAGCCATTGTTGCCAAAACTCGACAGTTAGCTGATAACTACTATTAGATAGATCCATTTTCTGAGAGTTCTCTATTAGGGTTGAGTCAAAAGAAAAGCAGTTAGATATACACCCTTATTTAGCCATCCTAAATAAATCCATGAATGAGCCATAAGGGTTCGGTGTGCTTACACATAATCAACTAATTCATTTCAGGAATCACTTCCACAGGATATTTATTCTACAAGGACTTCCACCAGCAGTGCTAAAAGCTGTTCCAAAAGCATATCTGCTGGCACTTACGCCCAATCAGGTTCGCACTCAGCACATTGGACCTGCCTTATGGGCAAAAGGCAACTCAAGGGTTGATATGTCATTGAAGATACCTATATATATGTAATTCGTCTCGCGATCCGTGATGTGTCACGATCGCTCAAAACCCGCACCCTCTTGAATATATTTTGCCAACAGAACACCGCCTCACATTAGCCGCAGATTAACTACTTGGTAATGTGGTTAATGATGATAATGATTGGAAAAAATTGCAATCTTAGAGCATATATCTTGAACTGGCTGGGACGATAATTCTACCCTTATTGTTCTGGCTCTAAAAGTATCATAACCTACTTTCCCAAAAAGTTTATATCCGATTTATGAAACTTGTTTAACTAGCCGGCCAAAATTCCACCTAAATCTCCTGGGAGGGGATTGACTCCGTAACAATACCAAAATGCCCGGCCCCATGGTAACAAGCCTGGGGGAGCGATCGCTTTTTTGGCATTCAAAGAAACGGGGTTTTAGCGATCGCTTAGGACGCAACTTATGAGTCGGTTATTAGCGCAAGTGTTACAGTGAATTTTGGATTCCCCCAGGTAGGTGCGATCGCTCTGGGTAGGTTGGGTGGAGTGCAACGGAACCCAACAGCGGGTATATGTTTCCA
>NZ_JARPLU010000640.1:0-210 GCF_032349615.1 Limnospira sp. PMC 1279.21
CCCCGCTTCAATCCTGGGGTTGTGATTCCCAAAACTGGGGGTGGCTACCGCCGTGACTCTCTACTCCCTGATTTCTCAGTTTGTCTATTACCTTGAGTTCCCTGCCATGCTTAGATTTCTCCAAGCGTCGGGACATATAAACAGTTATGGGGATGGTCAAGATCGGAAGAGCACACGTCTGAACTCCAGTCACTGAGACGATGATCTCGT
>NZ_JARPLU010000641.1:0-209 GCF_032349615.1 Limnospira sp. PMC 1279.21
AACCCTGTCGTTCAAGAAGGCGACGGATGAGGCAAGCGGATCAACGAATGAGAACTAAAATCCGGAATTTAGTGGATGAGGCCCACAAACAAATTGCTCACTACTTGACTCACAACTACAGCCTAATTTTTTTGCCCACCTTCGAGACTTCCGATATGGTTGCCAAGGTGAAGCGTCTAATCAGGTCTAAGACTGCCCGAGCCATGCTG
>NZ_JARPLU010000642.1:0-209 GCF_032349615.1 Limnospira sp. PMC 1279.21
TGTTTAGGGGTATCGGGTTGGTTCTGGTAGGAGATGATTTAGATTTTGCGATCGCACATAGTTTCCCCTATAGGTCTAGTCCACGGAAAGGCGGTCTGATATCTTTGTACGTTGATTCCCTAGCGGGTTCCCCCCTACGGCTACCTACGGCTATCGTGGTTGATTTTGAAACATATCCTCCCCCCAACCGGAACAAACACTCTTTGGGG
>NZ_JARPLU010000643.1:0-204 GCF_032349615.1 Limnospira sp. PMC 1279.21
AGTTTGATTCTCTCCATGATGCCATGGATTCTGTTCTCAAGGCTGCGTCCTAACCTTATTGACTAGTGCTATAACACCATGCCGCAATCATGCTCACCCTGCCCTGCCTCTTCCCGGATTTGAGGGCATGGAAGCGTTGTCCTTCCTGGCAGTAACCATAAGGATAATCCGAGTCTTGACTATTCATGCCAGCTTCATCGAGGT
>NZ_JARPLU010000644.1:0-203 GCF_032349615.1 Limnospira sp. PMC 1279.21
CAATCCAGCGGAATTGTTCGGTGTTTTCTGCCATAGGTTGACCGTCGCTTTCAGGGTAGATAATTGGGGTTTGGGCAGTGGTTTTAATCTCGGTTACCATGTTGCCTCCTTGGGGTGCTTTATGGGTGTATTCGTTGTCAAAGGGGATTACATAGCATCAGGGTCAATGCCTAATTCCCGCAGTCTTTCCGCCAGGCGGTTAG
>NZ_JARPLU010000065.1:0-26090 GCF_032349615.1 Limnospira sp. PMC 1279.21
GGTATGAGAGCAGAAGCCTTTCTGGAGACTTCCACCTAGCCCCATCGTCTTACTAGCTCGTTTAGATACCGATTTCAGCCGCTTATCCCGACGGTCGCCGTTCCGCTGGACGCAGGTTCGAGCGGCTGCGGCGACTTCGTCTATGTCTCTGGCTGGATGAATAAACTCCCGATAGGTTACAGTGCCGTCAAAATTCACGACTGCCACGGTAGCGGTGGTGTTGATACCCAGGTCAACACTTACAACTCGACCCTCTCCCTCCCGTTGAGGTGGATGACACTCAAATGGAACTGAGAGATGACAGGCTTTTTTCTGCTCATTGAAGATAAGGGACGGTGACAGCAGCTTGTTACTATCTACGGTATGCCGTTCTCGTAGGCTGGTTATCTCAATGGTAGTCCAGACCCAATCAGTTCCGTTAAATACCTTGATGTCGATGCGGTCATAGCCATGGAGTTTATAGCACTGACCCTTATACAGGGTCGGATAACAGCCACTGTTGGGATTGAGTACGGGAGGTTTGGCATCCCGACGTTGACGAGTTCCCGATTGCCATTCCCGATATCGGGTCATGTAGCTACTGACTTGGCCAGAGCGCGAAGACGATGGCAGCCCTTCGGTAGTAGCTGGGGAACTTGTAAAAGGTCTGGTCAAATTGCCGGTATTTGGGGTTAGGGTTCTTGGCGGTTTGGTGAATCAGTTTCTCAACGGCTAGAACCCGTTTTTGACTCGATAACCCTCCGATAGACGGCCAATGGGTTAAGAGAATTCCCATCAAATGCCGACAGACACCTAGGGAGACCTCAACCGTTTGGCTCAGAAGCACTCGCGCTGCTGCTGTCGGGTTAAGATTCCATCGGTCTGTACGGATGATTGATGTGGTTTGTGCCATCACGCGCTTGCTATCCCAAGGTTTGTCAGATCGGCGGCTCCTTGACCCCCACCTGCCGTTGGGCGAGGTGGGGGAATGCGTGGCTATTTTTGTTCAAACTCACCGCCTTAACTAGCTCTGACACCGCCCTCTAAGGCTTCCTTTTCCGTCTCAAAAATCTCAAACACAGAATCCATCATCGTCACTTCAAATACCAGTTTGGCTTCTGGGTGAACATTACAGATGCGGAAACTACCCTTAACTTTATCAGCATCTCGCATACCAGCCACTAGGGAGGTCAACCCGGAACTGTCGATAAAGTTCACCTGACCCAAATTCACGACCACATGACGACTCAGCTTAGATATACATTCTTGCAGTTTGAGACGAAACTGCCAGGCGGTGGTGATATCTAAGCGTCCTGTTGGTGCTAATACTATGACCTTAGTGCCATCCTGGGTCGTATGTTCCTTTTGATCGATATGAATCACTGACCGTCCCCTCTGAAATTCTTGATTTTGCGATGGTTGCTTCTTTGACTGTGACAGTCCCCGCCAAAACTGTGACGGGGATTTTCCTTGGTGATTTATACAGTAACCTGCTGGCTGCTGAGTATTCACCCAGTCACCATAATGGTTTTTCTAGGCAGCCTCAAGCCGAAAGAAAATGAAAGTTCTTGGAGCTATCAAAGACCCCATCCCTCAGAAAGTATAACCCCAACAGAGGCGCAAACCTTCCCAACCACAGCTCTTTGTTCACCAAGCGCGTTCTAGTCAGCATCAGGCCAATACCAGCCAAACTTGGGTCTAGCAACAGCATTGACCCTTGACCAAGAATACCATTGCAGTTATCAGATTCGCTGTTGTCCGGGGACTGAATCAAGATCAATTTCTGTCCTTTTCCCTCCATCTGGCAGTCAGTCCCCCCTAGCAAGTCCCATGAGACTTACGGTTGAACCTAGACCTGTGACTGAGGATCCGTCCAGTTAGACCAATCTTGAGGTTTCAAGAACGTCTCATAGAGTTCAGCTTCCGGCGTACCCGCTAATGGTTGATAACCATATTCCCATCTTACCAAAGGAGGTAAAGACATGAGAATCGACTCAGTGCGACCCTTGGTTTGCAACCCGAAAATTGTGCCTCGGTCGTAGACTAAATTAAATTCTACATATCTTCCTCGACGATAAAGCTGGAAGTTCCGTTCACGATCGCCATATTCTATAGAATTACGGCGCTCTACAATCGGACCGTATGAGGGTAAGAAAGATTTACCACAATCTTGGATAAAACTAAACAAGCCCTCCCAGTCCCGTGATTCCGGTGCGCCCATGCGATCGCTATAAGTCGCCGCCTCGCTTTCAGTCTCCTGCCCACGATACAGCAAACCCTCACCGCCTTGGTAATCAAAGAAAATGCCACCAATTCCCCTGGCTTCATTGCGGTGTGTCAGATGAAAATATTCATCACACCAGCGTTTAAACACCGGGTAATATTCGCTATGATGGCGATCGCAAGCCTCCTTTAACGTCTTATGGAAGTGAGCTGCATCTTCCGCAAACGGGTAGTAGGGAGTTAAATCCGCACCCCCACCAAACCACCACACCGGGCCCGCCTCGAAATAGCGATAATTCAGGTGAACAGTTGGCACATAGGGGTTACGGGGATGTAACACCATCGAAGTTCCCGTCGCATAAAATCCATTACCCGCCGCCTCTGGACGCTGGCTTAAAATCGACGGTGGCAAATTCTGGCCCCAAACCTCCGAAAAGTTAACTCCCCCTTGTTCAAACACATTACCTTCTCGGATCACCCTAGTCCGACCGCCACCCCCTTCCGGGCGCTCCCAAGCATCCTCTACAAAGGTTTTCGCCCCATCTAGTTTCTCTAATCCGGCGCAGATTTCATCCTGAATTTGTTTCATCCACTGACTCACGCGCTCCCGCGAGTCCGCCGGAGGGGGTGATTGAACTGTAGCCGTATCAGAAGCCGTCGAAACTGTCATCATCTAATTAAGCTCTTGTATGTTAATATTTTCGCACTTGATGAGCCACCAACTCACAGAAAGCGAAATTATTTCATCTTCCCCGCTTATGGATTCCTCAGTCAAGTTGTTTAACCCATAAGTCCATATAACTTAACAGTTAACTATGGAAATCTGCCCGGTGGGACTACCATTTGCCACTACCAGCAGTAACAACACCCTTTCCCAGTTAAGCTATTAGCAGTATTACCAGATAGCAACAGCCATATATCATGCCAGATAAGTTAGATGCCAGTTCCGTACTGGAAGTTTTAAGACCCGTTCAAGACCCCGAACTACAAAAGAGTTTGGTGGAATTGAATATGATCCGTAATGTGAAAATCACTGGCGGAGATGTCCGTTTTACCCTGGTTTTGACCACCCCCGCTTGTCCTCTGCGCGAGTTTATCGTCGAAGATTGTCAGAAGGCTGTTAAACAGCTTCCCGGAGTCGAAACCGTCGAAGTAGATGTCACGGCGGAAACTCCACAACAAAAATCTCTCCCAGACCGTCAGGGAATTAGCGGGGTGAAAAATATCTTCGCTATTTCTAGCGGTAAGGGTGGGGTTGGTAAAAGTACCGTTGCGGTTAATGTGGCCGTCGCTCTCGCCTCTACCGGCGCTAAGGTCGGTTTGATTGATGCTGATATCTATGGCCCCAATGACCCCACTATGTTGGGTCTGGCTGATACTCAGGTCATGGTTCAGCAAACTCCCGAAGGCGATCGCTTGGAACCCGCTTTTAACTATGGCGTTAAGTTGGTGTCCATGGCTTTTCTGATTGACCGCGATCAACCTGTCATTTGGCGCGGTCCTATGTTAAATGGCATTATCCGACAGTTTCTCTATCAGGTGTATTGGGGTGAGTTGGATTATCTCATTGTCGATATGCCGCCCGGAACCGGAGACGCTCAGTTAACCCTCGCACAAGCTGTTCCTATGTCTGGGGCGGTCATTGTTACTACTCCCCAAGAAGTCTCTCTGTTGGACTCCCGCAAAGGCTTAAAAATGTTTGAACAGTTGGGTGTGTCTATTTTGGGCATTGTCGAAAATATGAGCTATTTCGTCCCCCCAGATCTCCCCGATCGCAAATATGATATCTTTGGCACGGGCGGCGGTCAGAAAACTGCTGATGATTTGGGAGTACCACTATTGGGCGCTATTCCCCTGGAAATGCCTGTCCGACAAGGTGGGGATTCTGGGGTTCCTATTGTGGTCTCTCACCCCGACTCCGCCTCCGCTCAGGAGTTGACTGCGATCGCAAAAAAAATCGCCGCTAGGGTCTCGGTTATGGCTCTGGCTTAACTCTCTTCCCTTCCCGGCACCAGGGATAATTGACCTTCATCAATTCCTCTGGCTGCCTGGCTTGCTCATACCTCACTCAGTATCTGAGAAATTACACCATTCTTTTTGAGGATAATAAACACATGATTCTACCAGGTTCCGCCGTTCGCGTTATTAATGCTGATGATACCTACTATGAGTTTCAAGGACAAGTCCAAAGACTCGCTGACGGCAAAGCTGCCGTTTTATTTGAAGGCGGAAATTGGGATAAATTAGTCACTTTTAAACTCTCTGAACTAGAGGCGATCGACACTACCACTGGACGCAAAGGTAAGTAGTTTACATCCTCTCGCTAGAATTATGTTAAGTTTTGTAACGGCCCCGCCTCAGTGGGGTGGGGTGGGGTTGCTTTTTCCTGACCCCCGTGCTACTATATTAGATAATGGGGATATTCGCAATTTCAAAATTTGTTAACAGATTACCATTATGCTACAAGAGTATGTCAATATCTTACCATGATTTTCCGCCGCCTGTCAACCCCCCAACCCATCTATAATTGATACCAAGATTTCCCTTTTCCCCCAAACCAAAATCATGTTAATTCCTCTAGTCTATGCGACCATAGTTTTTCCAACAGATGCGGGTGTAGTGGACGTGACCACCTATGGCGCTATTCCTAACGATGGAAAGGACGACACGGAGGCAATTCAACAGGCATTAAACGACCACCCAACCGGAAATCATATTTTCTACTTTCCTGATGGAGTGTATAACGTTAGCGGTCAAATTAGATATGCGGGAACCGAAAAACGGAACATTCTACAAGGTCAAAGCCGTGACGGAACCATTATTAAACTTGATGATAACTCCGGTTTAGATACATCAGTAATTTGGACAGGTTCCCCACCAGCGCAAAGATTTCGGAACAGTATTCGAGACCTGACCGTTGATATTGGTCGCGGTAATCCTAACGTTAATGGGATAGATTTTATTGCCAATAATCAGGGTTCAATTCGCAACGTTAAAATCATCTCAAGAGATGGTCAAGGGAGAATCGGCTTAAACCTTTCCATCGATGAAAATGGGCCCCTACTAGCTAAAGATATTCATGTAGTTGGATTTGATATCGGCATCCAAACCTGGAACCCTACAGCCAGTCAAACCCTGGAACATATTACCCTAGAAAACCAAAATCAGTACGGCTGGAAAAATTTTAATCAAAATGTTTTTGTCCGAGGCTTACAGAGTACCAATCAAGTGACAGCCATTTGGAATATGCCTGATGGTGGTAGTGTTTTTACGCTGATTGATTCTGTGTTAACTGGATTCGGTTCTGCTTCGGAATTGCCAGCGATTCATAACCAAAAAGCAATGTATGTTCGCCAATTGAGAACTTCGGGATATCAACAGGCAATTTGGCAGAATGATAAAGGTCGTGGTAATGCTTCTCAACCTGATGGTTATGTGAAGGAGTGGATAGCTAGGGGAGAGTTTCAGAGTCTTTTTGACAGTCCCCAAACTATGCTAAATCTGCCGATTAAAGAAACCCCAGAATTGCCTTGGCATGATTTATCAGAGTGGGTAAGTCCCCTGGCTTATGGGGGGAATCCTAATGATGGTATTGATGACACACAAGCGATACAAGCTGCTATTGATTCGGGAGGGAAAACTGTTTATCTTCCTAATGGGGTTTGGGATGTTAATGGCACTTTGGAATTAAGGGGTAATGTACAGCGGTTAATTGCTACGGAAGCTAGAATTGTTGGTGATGGTGTCATTAGAATTGGACAAGGAACATCCCCGACGGTGATTATCGAAAGAGTAGAGGCAGCTTCTATTTCTATTGTACATGAAAGCGATCGCACTTTGATTATTTCTAGTTCTCTTGTCAATAGCTATAGTAGTACCCAAGGAAACGGCGGAGATGTCTATATTGAAGACGTTGGCGGCGGTCCCTGGGTGTTTACTAATCAAAATGTGTGGATGCGTCAAATTAACCCGGAAATTACACATAGTCCTAGGATTACCAATGATGGCGGGTCTCTGTGGATTCTTGGATATAAAACCGAAGATGAGGGGACTTTGGTTAAAACCATTAATGGCGGGAAAACAGAAGTATTAGGCGGCTTGATTTTAAATGGCAGATTTGCAGATATTCCCGGATTTATTAACATTGATTCATCCCTGAGTTATGTTAATGTTGGGTTTCTCACTTTTAGTGGCGGTTCAATACCTATTGGAGTGGCAGAAACCCGTAATGGTGTCACCCTCATGACTGACCAACTACCACCCTACTACACTGGTTATCAGCAGCCAACATCCTCCCGTCAATCTGAAAATTTCCTAGTCAGTTGGTGGCGGTTTATACTCCGACTATTTGCTATGGTTTAATGGCGAGTTGGGGTAGGCAGTTTACGGTAAAATTAGACGACTTGACCTCAGTAACTCAGGATTAACAACGCCTGAAAACTACGGAAAAATTATTGGCAGGCATGGGGACGGTTTCCACCAATTCTAGGTGATAACCCTTGGCTAATTCTACCACATCATCAAGGTTTCTGACACCCCACTTGGGGTTAGAAGTTCGCAAATATTCATCAAAGGAAGCGTTACTAGGTGCGGTGTGTTTTCCACCGATTTTATAGGGTCCATAGAGATATAAAATTCCCCCTGTTTTCAAAATGCGATCGCTTCCCGCCATTAACCCTTCACAAGCCGACCAAGGCGAGATATGAATCAGGTTAATTGCTACAATAGCAGTGATGGGAAATTCCGATAATTCCAAAGGTAAATTATTCCCTTCGACTGACCAGGGGTTAGCTTCTACGTCTAACCCTAGGGGAGGGTAGAGATTATCTGAAGGGTAATGAGTTTGCCATGCTTTAATACTCTGTTGTAACAAAGGTTGCGGGTCGGAAGGTAGCCACCGCCTAGGTGAGAGACGGGGAGCAAAAAAAACCGCGTGTTGTCCTGTGCCGCTGGCTACTTCTAAGACGGTTCCCGTGGGGGGTAACACCCTTTTTAATACCTCTAAAATCGGTTGACGGTTTCTTTCCGTGGCTGGTGCATTTTGTCGCAAATCTTCGGAAAAATTCATGATTTAATCTGGTCATATATTTGAGATTTGGGCGGCTTTGATAAACCCGAATATTGAGAAATAAGTGATTATCTCCGCTACCCATATTATACATCTTTTGATGATGCTTGAATGTTAATTTTTACCCAATCTTTGAGATTGTTTAATCCAGGTTTGGATGACATCAATAGATGGACATATTTGGCGAGATTTAATGGTTCCTACATATAGCCGTAAAATCTGTTTATGTAGTTGTTGAATAGACATCTGAGAAAGTTGATTGACTGAACTTACGCCACTATGTAATAAGACACCACAATATTGATAACCAATACTGGGAACCCTGGCTAAGTCGGACATTGCTACCCATTTACTGATATTTCTGATGTTGATACCTAGTTGGTTGGATAAGGCGATTTTATGAGCATTATTACTCCCGCGCGCGAGAAGTTGCTGGGTGTTTTGAATACCACATTTATTCAGGAGTTTAATATTATCTGCATCTAACCCAGGTAGTTGAGAAATTTCCCAATAACAGGAGGTAATTTTTGGATGCTTAGTTGTGGGATGATTCATAATTAATTATTTGGATTCAGAATGGTTGTCCAGTCTCAAAGATTTAGCCATCAAAATATCAGGTTTCCCGATACCATTAGCATCGGGGACTACTCCCATAATCACAAAACCGCATTTATGATAAAACTCATAGGGATGGCGACCATGATTTTTTATATTAGCAATATGTTCCCAACAGTGGGGGTATAATTCGACACCAGATAGGGAGGTTAAATGATTTTCGTCATCGGTACCCAACCATAAAGTTAAGCCTCCTTGTAACCGCACATAATCCTCTAAATGAGCGACCAATTTTCGCCCTATTCCCAACCCTTGATAATCCCTTCTGACTACCAAAGGATGTAATTCCCAAACATGACCTTGATATTGACTAATCCCACCAATCCAGCCTAGAATATTATCATGGTCATCGACGGCGACCAGATTAACTCTACCGTCGCCAAAAGACTCCATAACCTCGGCTAAACCACGTTGATAAGTCGGCCAAGCATTCGGCCAATTTTCCCGAAATTCTGCGACTAATAAAGTAGCCGCCTGGTGGATATGATGTTGATTATTAGGACTGAGATTAATAATCCTCATCCTTAACCTTTGACCCCCGTAGCTGTATCTGTAGGGACAATATACCGTTGTACTATTAAAAATAGTAGTAACACAGGGGCAATAGAAATGACGGAACCGGCGGCGACTATCCGCCAATCGAGAGAGAAAGTTCCGGCTAGATTTGCTACCCCTAAAGGCATGGTATAATATTCTGGGCGATCGACTACAATTAAGGGCCACAGAAAATCACTCCAAGACCCGATAAAGACAAAAATGGCTAAAGTCATTAAGGCGGGACGGACTGAGGGTATCATAATATGCCACCAAATGCCTAATTCTGAACAGCCATCAATTCTGGCTGCTTCTTCTAACTCTTTGGGAACTCCCATAAATGCCTGTCGCAAGAGAAATATACCAAAAGCTGAGGCTAAGGATGGAAAAATAATGCCTAAATAAGTATTTCTTAATCCTAACTGTACGGCTAGAATATACAGGGGAATCATGACAATCTGAAAGGGTATCATGATGGTGGAAACGATCGCACTTAGGAGAAAATCGCGACCCCAAAAGTTTAATCGCGCCAAAGGATAGGCAGCCAAGGAACAAAATAGCAGATTTAATCCGACGGTTAAAACGGCGACGAGGGTACTATTAAATAAATAGCGACCAAAGGGATTAGTTTGCCAAACTCTGACAAAATTCCCGAAAGTAGGTTCCCGAGGAATAAACTGGGGGGGAACCTGAAAGATGTTTTCGGTAGGGGATTTAAAGGCAGTTCCCACCAACCAAAATAGGGGAAATAGCATAGCGATCGCTATAGCAATGAGTACCATATAAGTAGCGATCGCCCGATAATTTACGCGGCCACCAGAAGTTATTTTGACAACTCCCATATACCCTCCTCAGTACAAACCGCGGCCAAAGGCTGGTCCCAACTATCCCTAGGGAGAGTATCCACCCTGGCGGCCGCAAACACAATTCCCACGGTAGGAATTTTAGACCACTCAGACCGACTCAACATCCGGTCATAAAATCCTCCCCCATATCCTAACCGATAGCCACAGCCATCACAGGAAACGGACGGAACCAGGATTAAATCGACCTGAGACGGCTGCAAAACCGGTAAGCTGGGGTCTGGTTCCATTAAACCAAAAGACCCCCTTTGGCGGGCATTTTCCGGCCGCCAGTGATGCCAAATCAAAGACCCATCCACACAGCGAGGAAACCCCCAGACCTTTTCTGGGGAGACGTACCAGAGAGGACTCAAATCGGGTTCTTGGCGAAAACTAAAATAAGCCAAGATAGTCTTGGCTTGCTGAAATCGCCACCAACGGCGTAGATGGTCAGTAATGCGATCGCTATTTTGTCGCCAAACAGTCGTGGCTAGAGATTGGCGATCGCTTAACAAACGGCGGCGTAGTTGAGACTTACTCACAGATCAGGATTTTGTCGATACCAGTCAATAGTATTTTTCAGACCCTGGCGAAACTCGACCTCAGCCACAAACCCAAACCTTTCCTTAGCGCGATTTGTGTCTAAACAGCGGCGCGGTTGACCATTAGGCTTATCAGTTTCCCAGACAATTTCTCCCTGAAACTCCATCAACTCACAAATCAACTCTACCAGGTCCCGAATAGTAATTTCATAATTAGTCCCCAAATTCACCGGGTCTGGTTCGTCATAATGTTGGGTAGCCATGACAATTCCCCGCGCCGCATCAGTCGAGTAGAGAAACTCCCGACTAGGACTACCATCACCCCACACCGGAAGCTGTTTATCCCCCCGTTGTTGTGCTTCATAGACCTTACGCACCAAAGCCGGAATCACATGGGAACTTTTCGGGTTAAAATTATCCTCTGGGCCATAGAGATTCACCGGCAATAAGTAAATCCCATTAAACCCATACTGCTGTCGGTAGGCTTCCAATTGTACCAATAGCGCCTTTTTGGCTATCCCATAGGGGGCATTAGTTTCTTCTGGGTAGCCATTCCATAAGTCATCTTCCTGGAAGGGAACCGGGGTAAATTTAGGATAAGCGCAGATAGTCCCCACACAGACAAATTTCTTGACCCCTACTTGATAGGCTGAGTGAATCAACTGAGCCCCCATCATCAGGTTATCGTAGAACAACTCAGCGGGTTTTACCTGATTTAAGCCGATACCCCCCACATGGGCGGCCAAATGGATAATGATATCCTGACCTTTAGCGACTTGTTGACAGGCTTCTAAGTTTCGCAGGTCACAATTATGCGATCGCGGTACGGAAATATTTTCAGATTTAGCCCCCGCCTTCAGAAGCTGGTCAATCACCTGTTTTCCCAGAAAACCAGCCCCTCCCGTAACCAAAATCCGTTGGTCTTGTAAATCCAGAGTATTCATGTTATTTACCCGTCATTTAGTCTAAAAATTAATCAAAATGGTCTCCCTCTTCATGAGGTTCTTCCAATAGTGTTAGGTCACTATCAACCATCAGCTTTACCAATTCCTCAAAAGACACTAACGGCTTCCAACCCAAGACATTTTGGGCTTTAGTCGAATCCCCAATCAGCAATTCTACCTCAGCCGGGCGTAAATAGCGTTCATCAAATTTGACATAATCATGCCAATCCAAATTGACATAATTAAAAGCCACATCCAAAAACTCGCGAATTGAATGAGTTTCATTAGTTGCCAACACATAATCATCCGGTTGATCATGTTGCAACATCATCCACATTCCCCGCACATAATCCTTAGCATAACCCCAGTCCCGTTTTGCATCCAGATTACCCAGATAAAGTTCCTTCTGCATTCCCTTCACAATCCTGGCTACAGCGCGGGTAATTTTGCGGGTAACAAAAGTCGGACCACGGCGGGGACTTTCATGATTAAACAGGATACCATTACAGGCAAATAAACCGTAAGATTCCCGATAATTAACCGTTTGCCAGTGTCCGTAAACCTTCGCACAAGCATAGGGACTACGAGGGTAAAAAGGTGTAGTTTCTTTCTGGGGGATTTCCTGAACTTTCCCAAACATTTCCGAAGAACCTGCTTGATAAAACCGCACCTGAATCCCTGTGCGCTGCTGATAATCTCGAATAGCTTCTAATAGTCTTAATACCCCTAAACCCACCGTATCAACAGTATATTCTGGACAGTCAAAACTGACCCGCACATGGGATTGAGCCCCCAAATTATAAATTTCTACCGGCTTAACCTCTTCTAAGATACGACGCAGAGTAGTACCATCTGTTAAATCCCCATAGTGTAAGAATAACCGAGCATTAGGATTATGGGGGTCTTTGTAAATATGTTCAATGCGGTCTGTATTAAAACTAGAACTACGACGAATAATTCCGTGAACTTCGTAGCCTTTTTCTAATAGTAACTCACTCAGATATGAACCATCTTGACCTGTGATACCTGTGATTAACGCTGGTTTACTGTTTGACATCTGACTATTTTCCTTTCCATACGAATCAGCCCGCCCATGGCGGTTGTCTATACTCTATTATGCACCCTCATGATTATTCCCTAGTGGGGCAAGTTTGCCACTGGCACTCATTATAAAAAACCCGGTTACTTAGACAAGAACCATAAATATCTTAACTCAGAAACCGGGTAGGACACATAATTTCTGATGACTCACCCCTCCAGGTTAATAAGCACCATTATCCTTGGGAAAAATTACCACACCAATAGTTTTGATAATGATCCATAAGTCAATCCAGAAATTCTTGAAATTAACATAGTGCAAATCAATCTGAACTCGACGAGGATAGGGAATATCATTGCGTCCTGAGACTTGCCAGAGTCCAGTGATTCCCGGTCTGATGGTCAGAACCTTATCCATGTGACGACCATATTTATGTAATTCCTCGGCTACCAGGGGTCTAGGGCCTACTACACTCATATCACCTTTGAGAACATTCCAGAATTGGGGAAACTCATCAAGGCTAGTCACACGCAAGAATCTACCTATCCAGGTAATTCGAGGATCATGTTTAAGTTTAAACGTATCCTGAAACTCTTGGCGGAGATTAGGAGAGGTTTCCATGATCTCCATCAGCATCTCATCTGCATTACTAACCATGGTCCTGAATTTGATACAACCAAACCGTTGGCGATTTTTGCCGACTCTTTCCTGGACGTAAAACACGCTACCAGGGGAACTCAGGGCAATTAACAAGCTCAGTATCAAATAAACCGGAGAAAACAAAATCAGAACCGATAGGGAAAACACAATGTCAAATGAACGCTTAAAAAAATCTCCGTTCAGACTCTGTACCAGAGACAGGGTTCGTTGCTGACGCGGACGCACTAAGGGTACAAAGCCACGCCTTGTAAATGCACGTCGAAGTCCCCTACCGAAGATAAGTTGGCTATTGGCAGTCATCTTACTCCTTCAATTCACACCACACACAGTCATGATCATAAAGCCTTGAGACACTCAATAAGGATGATTGAGTATCTTGTACTCATATACTAAGATCCCAGATGGCAGGTCGTCACCGGGGAACCAGTCTGGACAATCCACCTAAATTAGGGCTTTTCAGCTTTTCTGGCTCTCTTAAATACTTTGGCATTTTAGCTGAAATTTTGGGAGTCCATTGTGTTCAAACACTTATCTACGAAATTAAGATAGTCCTCCCGAAACCGACTTTGATCAAATTGACTCGCATGAGTTCGGATAATTTCAGGATGAAATTGCCCATTGAGACTTTCAAAGACTTGGACTGTCTCCATTAAACCTGTTTCTGTTTGCGGCGTAAATAATAACCCTGTCCCGGAGTCGGGATATTTGCGAATATCTCGCACGGTTTCTGTCGCGCCTCCTACTCCTAATGCGATCGCAGGTGTTCCGCAAGCCATGGCTTCTACGATCGCCATTCCAAAGTCTTCGCAGGCGGCATAGACAAATGCTTTGGCTTTGGACATATATTCCCCTACTGCCTGATCACTTTGCCAACCTAAAAGCTGGATATTATCTTTGGCAATTTTCTTGATGCGATCGCATTCGGGACCTGTGCCAATTACTACCAGCGGATAACCCAATTCGTTAAAGGCTTTGACAATTAGGGAAATTTTCTTGTAACTCACCAGACGGCAAACGGTCAGATAAAAATCTTCTTTTTGGGCCTGAAATTTCATATTGTCCATCGCCACTGGGGGATAAATTACCTTCGCCTCACGACGGTAACATCGCCATATCCTCCGGGCTGTATGTTGAGAGTTAGCAATAAAATAATCAACCCGGTTGGCTGAAATCACATCCCATTGCCGTAGTTGGTGCAGCAACACACGGGTTAACATACCGGGGACTCCTGAGCCGACAGAGCTACCTCTGAGATAGTCAAAGGTGAGATCCCAAGCATAGCGCATAGGAGTGTGACAATAGCAAATATGCCTTTGTTGAGGCGTTGTAATCACTCCCTTGGCTACAGCATGGGATGAAGATAATATTACGTCATACTCCCGCAGGTCCAACTGTTCGATCGCTAACGGTAATAGCGGTAAATATTTCTGTACACCATTTCTCGCCCAGGGAAAGTCCTGTAAAAATGTGGTCCCAATCTTTCGCCCATATAGATAACTGTCAGGATTACTTGATTCAAAATCAATCAGCGCATAAACTTGGGCATCAATATGCTTGAGAATTTCTCGCACCACTAACTCTGACCCCCCTGTGGCTTTCGGTGTTAACCATTCATGGACCAGAGCATACTTCAACGACACAACAGATATCTAACCCCTAATGCCTTCAGAATTTACTATCTCACAGGGCGGAAATTAATTGTGAACTGTGTTAATTTTTTTTAACCAACCCCCCGACCCACACCCTGGACCCACACCCGTGGCTGTTGCAGAAATCACTTTCCACTGGGTCCCCCATAGCCGTTTCTTACGGTCTATTTAGTGGTAGCTTGGCGATTATTTAACATAGTGCGATCGCCTCTTTAATGGTATCATATCCAACTCATAATTTAACTACAATTAAGGCAGAATTATATCACTGGGAATTAATTTCCGCCATCAACTGATCTAAAAACTCCCGAACTTGGTTCAGCTTGCACATTCGATAATCCCAATGTCCGAATCGACCATCGCTGTTAACAGCTTTCACCCAGCGCAAAGCCGCCGCCTTTTTCTCCTCGGTTCCCTCGTAGATATAACCCTTGGTTTCCAGGATAACGTAGTGGGTGGCGGTAGTTTTCAGACGGATGATAAAATCCGGGTGGTAGTCGCGATCGCTGCCATCATAATAATAGGGAATAGTAAACCCTAGCCGTTCATTTTTCACGAAAGCCTCAGTAATTGGGTGAGTGTCGATGATGTAGGCGCTGGCTTGTTCCCATTGATCCGTATCTGCTACCACACAGTTGATATGGCAATGCTGCACACTGTAGACTTTCTTACTGGTCCAGAAATTGATATCATCGGTTGAGCCATTACCGCGATTAGCTTCATATTTGGGAATTTCTGGGGCTTCTCCTGCGTCAGTATCAGGGTAAATCGCACCGTTGAGATTTTCGATCACCCAACCATAATAGGGGGCTAACCAAACATCAACCAACTGACACGGCTTGACCACCTTGATTTTTTCGGTGAGGTAGCGATCGCAAATAGTTCGCAGTTGAGGGAAGAGAACATGAGGCGGCGCTTCACAATTGGGATTTTGACAATAGGTTTTAGTCAAATCTGCGGCTAACTTAAATACTAACTCTTGCAGCCTTTTCCCTTGGCGGTAAGGATTGAGATCCAAACTTTTTAACTTACCTGGGCCACAAAGACTGGGGCGACCTTGATTATTGGGGAGAGTGGCTTTAATCTGCACCTCTGGTGCAATATTGAACGGGTCAATTGTCAATGGTGCGATCGCATCCCAATCCACAGTCACGCGATTTTGGATACCCTGACAGAAGCCTTCCACTCTGGGAAATTCGATGCGGTATTGTGTCTTTCCCGCGACCGAGTAAATATGGTGGCGTTTTTCAGGTTTCTTGAGTTTTCCCCCTTGGGGATTGGCTTTAAAGGGGACAACCTCAAAGGGAACCCCGAAGATATTAGCGGTTTCCTCGGCAAATTTACCATCCTCGGTGAGTTCATAGCTACGTCGCCGCAAACCTCGCCCCACCACTTGCTCACAGAGTAACTGAGACTGAAAGGGTCGGATACCGATGATGTGGGTCACAGTCCGAGAATCCCAGCCTTCTGTCAGCATTCCCACGGAAATGATACAGCGGATATCCCGACCTGGTGGATGAAGCGATCGCCCTAATTTCATAGCCAGGTCATAGAAATCTTCCGGGTAGATAGGTCTTCCTTGGTCATCACAGGGCCAGTTAACCTGACCCACTGTATCCAGGGTAAAGCGCATCCATTTCGAGTCATCGGATCTGCTGTTCCCGGACTCCAACTCTTCCACCACTTTGGAGTCTACGCGAATGGTATTGGTTTCGGTTTCACTATTGCGAAGGGATGCCAAACCTAATGAGGGGATGTAACCTGGTTTAATATCCTCAGCAATCCATTCATAGAGGACCTTGGCAATTTTGGTATTTTTGCAGACGATGATAAAAACTGGCGGTCTGGGGTCATCGGGGTTTTCTGCCCACAGTTTACGGGTGTTTTCCCAATTCCCACCTAAGATGATAATAGGGTGTTGAGTATGTTTTAGTACAGCTTCCGGTTTCGGTGCGCTGCCTTTTTTACCCCGTTCTGTTGGGGTCATTTGGTTGGTAATCCATTTCCAAATGTTAAAATAGGCTAGTTCTGCCATTTGAGCCCCGGTGGTATCTCGCGCGGGAAGCTGGGGGATTTTCACTAACCCCGATTCAATGGCATCCATCAAGCTAAAGTCACTGACTACCCAAGGAAACGGTTTATTACTATCTTTTCCAGCGGCTTGTAAATAGTACGGGGTAGCCGATAAATCTACGCACAGATTCACCGTCCGGTATTTGTGGATGCGATCGAGTCCTTCCACCCAGATAGTGGCTTCCTTTTGGCTGTAGTCGGTTAGTTCCTCATCCTCATCTTGGTCTGATTCAGCTTGTGCGATGCGGTAGGCGTGATGTGCTTCATCATTCAGAACTAGGATGCGTTTTTTATTACCAATTTCAGCGGTCAGTATGCGCCGAATCCAAGCCGCGTCACTTTCCAAGTAGCGGGTTTGTTCAACTTTCACAGTTTTGAGATTTCCTTGGCGATCGCGGTCTTCCTCCAAAACTTTAATCTGTCCCAGGTGTTGCTGTTGTTCCAACTTTTCCAGGGTCAGGTAGCGGGTCCCTCGCATGGTGTCATTTTTTGCGCCAATCTTAATGGCTTCTGTGGTAGTAACCGGAAGTCCCACTTTCACCACTTTGGCTGACTCATTCCCTGGGGTGGGAGGCGATCGCTTTTCAAAAATATGCCAATTAGTCACCAACACTTTCCCCCGTCTCAGTTTATCCATCAGGTGAGGGGGAACCAAGTCTCGCATTCTGTACAAGCTGGCTTCCCCATTCGCCGGGTTTAATTCTTCTAAGCGTCTCTTGATAGTGACGTTGGGACAGACAATCAACACCACATCAGAGAATTTGGGATTTTGGCGATCGCTCACTTTATTGAGAATTGACCACGCCGCCAACATCCCCATTACCGTCGTTTTTCCCGAACCCGTAGCCATTTTGCAAGCGTAGCGGGTGAAGGTTTTGAGAGTTACATCAGCAGGTGAGTCAATGGGAACATCAATTCCTTGCTTTAAATCTCCTCTGGCTTCCGTTAGGAAAATAATTGTTTCCGTCGCTTCCATTTGTGTAAAAAATAGACGGTGTTCTCTCCCTTCTCGCTGCCAGTAATTCAGCAAGTCTAAAGTAGTCCGGGTTACGCCGGGATAACCGAGCGATCGCCATTCTTTGACCCTTTCCCTCAGTTGGTTAACCAGCGTCATTTCATACCCCGGATAAAACTCTTCCACCGGGGATGGTTTCAGAACCTCCCCCAAATCCCAATCTACATTACCTTCTAGTGGTGGATAAGCGATCGCTGGACGACGACCCTTAATCAGTTCCGGTTCATAGCCATCTCGGATAAACCAATAGTGGGACGGTTCATCAAACGGCGAATTAAGGATTGGTTCGTTTACTTCGTAGGTCATCGTTATAATTCTCCATTTATTTAAACTAAATATTTTTGATAAATTCTATAATCTGTTGAAAAGCCTCATCCTCCAATTTAATATATCCAGATTCTACCGCCTCTCCCAATCTTTTACCTGGGTTAACTTGACTCGCCAACCAAGCATGAATTTTAGCTTTTGCCAAATTTTTAGGAGTTCTTTCGCAACGATTATATATACATTCCAGAAAATCATCAACACATTGAATTTCGTTGGCTGCTATTGATTTTAAGCAGAGGTCTTCCAACATTCCCGGAGAACCATTATCTGGCATAATAAACTGAGTAATCTTGACAGTACCCGCCGCACTAAAATTTGAGTTAGAGATGAAATTATCTATACTTTCTGATGCGGATTTAAACGATTCATCTGCATCTCGAGTAATTCCCAGAGATTGCAATTGTTGATAGCCAGGAATTAAATGTAAACTTTTCAAAAATTTTCCCAGATTGCCTTTTCCCTCATAAGACTCTACTTGAATATCCTCAATTTTCAGGGATTTTATTAGCCTAGAAAAAACAATCTTTTCTTCAATCCCTTCACCGATAATCAGTTTTGGCTTATCAATCCTTATCGGTTTCCTCATTATCTCATCTCCAAGTTCAAATCGATAGAAGTTTCAATATTTTCTTTTTCATAAATCGCAGTTTTAATTAAATTGGTATCCTGTTCTCTTTCCAGTCGAAAATATCGAAAGTCATAGCTTGCTAAATTCTCAAAGGCTTCGTGAGCAGAATTAATACATTCCTGGCTATGAGTTGTGGCAAAAATTTGGGTGTTAAATCTCTCGCTGGCTGCCGCTATTGATTCCCAGATTTTAGCCATGACGGAATAGTGTATGCCATTTTCTATTTCGTCGATTAAAACCGTCCCTCCTGAAGCATTCATGATAGATAAAACCATCGATAATAACCGACTCATACCCTCTCCCATTAACGAAACAGGAATTAAATAATTCCCTCCGATATCACCATTAATCATAGGGACTCCCCCTGTCACCAACACAGATAAGCGTTTTAGTCGTGGTTCTAATATCTTCAGTATTTCGACAATTTCATCCTGCTTATTTTGAGCCTCCAAAAAGCTAAATCTTTCCGCGTCTTCAGTCCGCGAAATTACCAGGCGACTACTAATAAAATAGCTGGGGGGAAAAGTGGGGATTTCTAAGTCTTCCGGTGATTCATCTTGGTTGACTATACCTAAACGTGGCGTATCAGGTTCTTCCTTGTCTGGTGCTAAAAACATGGTAAATTGTAAAGGTTTTTGGTCTCCAATTTTGAACTCTAATTTCAAATCTTTAAGGGTTTTGCGTCGGTGAGAAGTCAAAGTTAGGGGAAATAGTCTGGGACTCGCCGCTTTTTCTAGGCTTAATTTCAGTTCGCTTTTAATGTCTTGTTCATCGATAACTTGGATTTTAATTGCTTTATTGGCTTTTTTTTGGTAGAATAACCATTCACATATTTCTTCTACGTCAAAAGTCCTGGGACTAAAAACTCCCCTATCAAAGTTTAGCTTCAAGGGAATTTCCATAGAACCCAAGCTGGTCATTAAATAAATGGCTTCCAATAAAGCAGTTTTGCCAATATTGTTCATTCCCCCAATTAAGTTGACTCGCTCTATTTGGCTAATAGTCAAGTCTTCAAAACATCTAAAGTTTTTGACTGTGATACTTTTAAACATAATGGAAAACTCATATCTACTTCGATACAATTTCAATTTTTTATGCTGAGAATTATTCGTTAATTGTTAACTCATCTACTCTCACAATTAAATCTTCTCAGTAACTAACAATTCATTGCCTCGGTCATCAATCACCTTAACCGCAATTTCTTTATACTCCCCCGGTTCAAACGGTGCGCTTTTGGTTCCCGCCAAATGTTCCCAAACTTCATCATCATAGGTTCCTTTTAGTGCTTTTTTAATACCCTCCCAAGCACTGGTGCGGGGGAAGAATGCTTGATTAACGTGGAAACATAGACCATTATAGTCCGTGTCGAGAAACCATGCAGGCACATTTTTTCCGGGTTGTGATTCCACCTCCATTGTCGTCGGGTCGAAAACATCCAAGCCTAGTAACTCTACTTGATATTTTCCATCCTCCGTCCTGTGTACTTTAATTTCAGGGAGTCCACAGACACTAAAGATTTGAGAACTTTTCATGTGTTTGAGTAAGTCCCCCATCAATAAATCAGGGGTGGCTTGAATATAAGTAGCCGGAATACTCATGGTGTCTTGGCAGTGTTCCACAAACTGACGCGCGATCGCTGAAATAGCAAAGCCAATCACAAATAAATGAGCATACTTTTTCGAGTGTGCTTCCCGCGCCGCTTCAAATACTGTCCGTTCCGCGATCGCTCCATTTTCTGGCCCAAACAGGAAGGCGATCGCTTTCTCAGTTTCACTGGTTTCCGCAATTTCTAAATCCCTTGCTTGAGTCATTGCTTCTGCTGATAAATTTCGCGATCGCGCCGTTTCCCGAACTTGATAGAGCCTAATGGTGCGATTTTGGGGAAGGTGCAATATCGGAGACTTTCTGAGAATTTCCAGCATTCGCTGTTCATAAGACCTATGATTTTCAATCACCACCGCTTCTGTTTCCGGTTCCTCTTGGTTTTCCATATCCACCGGAGGCGGGATGGTTCCCTCAATGGTAAACGGACTACACACCCGCACAATACTGTTATCTACTTCGGGACGGTCTACTAAAATTTCCTCCGCCGGAGGTTCATCATTAGCGATACTCTTGAGGGTAATATGCGGCACAATTCCCCCCACTTCTTCCCCTTTCTTGTTCTGCTTCCGTTTATACACAAACCCACCACTGGGGGAATTACCGTCTTTTAGTTCATACCACGGGAAAGTTGCGGTTAATAGTCTCTGTCTTGCTAAGGCTAAGGGAACTCTACTCACATCACAAGTTATCCACCTTCTCCCCCACTGTTCCGCTACATAAGCAGTCGTCCCACTTCCGCAGGTTATGTCGAGGACTAAATCACTGGGGTCTGTGGTCATTAATAGACAGCGTTGGATGACTGTAGAAGTGGTTTGAACTACATACATCCTACTTCCAAACTCAATTGTGTCTTGCCATGAATTAATTAGTGAGGTATAGCCAAAATCACTAAGGTACAGTTTATAGTAAAGTTTATTCCCAAGGGTAAATAGTCTATTTTTATTTTTTAAACGTTCAATACCCTCTTGAGTTGTTCTCCAGCTTTTTCCTTTAACAGGATAAAATGTTTGATTATCAAAAACAATAGGAAAAGTGCATGAAGGAGTATAACCAGATGAACTTAAGTTAGAACGCTTAAATATTTTATTTTCCCTAGCGGTATTTTCAAAGTCAAGCATTTCACTTTTGTCTAACTTGCGATATTTGCCATTGTCTACATCAGCGAAAGAAAACTCTGTCCCTATCCCTACATTTTTGGGAACAAAAATATTTCTATATTTAATCGAATTTGAATCTTTGGCATACCAACAAATATAGTCAAAAACTGACTCAATATTACCAGACTCTAATGGCATCATCGTTTTAAAATTTATGTTGGCAACAAAATTCTCCGCCCCAAAAACCTCATCCATAATTTCCCGGACATGATGAACATTCTCATCAGAAATCTGGACAAAAACACTGCCACTCTCAGTTAATAATTCCCGCGCCAATAATAACCTATCTCTTAAATAAGATAAATAGCTATGTAACCCCAATTCCCAAGTATCGCGGTAGGCTTTAACCATCTCCGGTTCGCGGGTAAAGTGTTCATCCTCGTTGTGTTTAACATCCCGTTTTTTCACAAAAGGCTGAAAATTCGAGCCAAACTTCACCCCATAAGGCGGGTCCATATAAATCATCTGTACTTTCCCCGCCATGCCTTCATATTGTAGCAGAGAATTCATAGTGATTAAAGAATCCCCCAAAATCATGCGATTAACCCAATTTCCTTGGTATTCGTAAGCCCTCAGAATTTGGTCAGTAATCGACCATTCGGGGTCATTAAAGAGGTCGAAAAGATTAAGTTGATTATCCCCCTTTTGATGAGATTTGAGAGTTTCAATAATCGCCCTAGTCGAAAGTCTTTCATGCACAAATAGTGGCAATGTTGGCACTTCCAAACTGCTGCGTTCTGCTTTTCCAGACCAATTAAGGAAAGGTTCCCCCATAGACTTCAACTCAAGGGCGGCGGCTTGTGCTTCTTCCAAACTGGTAGCATTGAGAATTTTAGTAATTAAAGCCTCCGCTTTTTCCCTGGCTGGGTTTTCATCCCAATTTAACTCCGGTGCGAGGGAAGAATCATAGCGATAGGTAACGGGAGGTTTAGGCTTCTGAAATTGTGATTCTGTGCCAATATCCGGTCGTTGGGGATGTTGTTTATTGTGGGTGTAGTCCTGAACTTCTTTCAGCTTTTTGGGAGTGTTTTTTCTAGGCATAATTACTCCAGGGGTCTAGTCTGGTAGATAGCAGTTGAGCGAACCCAATCCTCTCTCAGACAGTATACACTCTCGGCTGACATCATAAATATAAAGATTTTCCCATCATTATTCCCCGTCAAAAACCCAGAATTTTAAGATTAATTTAACAATTGCTGAAACCGACCAATCACAGCCTGTCAATTGTCAATCCCCAACCGCCAAGAAATCCCCACCCCAAAGCGATCGCACCTATTGGGACAGCCATATCATTATGCGATCGCTTCTGAGATTTGACCATGAACCGAAATTAAACTCTGATCAAAAACCACAGAAGTCATTAACTATTATGGCTAACAATTAGACAAGTTTAACCGTCACTTAATAGCTACTTTAGCTTGTCCGATTTCACAAGTCATTCCTTGACGACACCAACCCGCCCCTATTATATCATTGAACATCACATCTACATCAACTACAGAAACTTTAAATTCCGCATTTGGGGGCGCACTGAGGCTAAATCTGCATAGATAAGAATTGGAACAGTTAGGGTTCTTAATACTGTCAGGTGTAGAACCATCAGGAATACAAACAGTTCCCAATCTTTGATTAGACAAACAAATTGCCAAATCCGGGGCTCCATTTAATACATCCCAAGACTCATTGTTATATTTGCTCTGTTCCACTGCAACATCAACGGTTATTATATCAGCATGAGACGGTTCAGGAAAGCCGAATACAATTAAAACTAGCAGGACTAGACATAACACATAACTCCTGAACAAATTACGGAAATCCCAGGGTTTATAAATCCCTTTATTTCCTAGTAATTTGGCTAGTGGCGGCCGATATTTAAGGTTAATTTGATGCAGTGTATACATGGAATTTCACCGATTTATAGTTAGTGTTACTATCATTCTGCCAGCACAACCCGCCACTGACAGCATACCCCCTATTGGAGAGGGTAGCTAATCGCGGAACGGCTGTACAAGACGCGAACCAAATCCTCTGTCAGACAGTATACACTCTCGGCTGACATCATAAATATAAAGATTTTCCCATCATTATTCCCCGTCAAAAACCCAGAATTTTAAGATTAATTTAACAATTGCTGAAACCGACCAATCACAGCCTGTCAATTGTCAATCCCCAACTCCCAAGAAATCCCCACCCCAAAGCGATCGCTCCTTTATTCTCCTTCCCCATAGCCGTTTCTCACCCTCTAGTTAGTGGTAGCTTGGCGATTATTTAAAAGGTGCGATCGCTCCTATATGCTACTTGATTAATCATGTAATACATCCCACGCAGTCCCTCTCCCACCTGGGGAGAGGTATTGAGGCTTAGGGTAATATTTTCAGCCAATTCTCAACAACCTGTCATCTCCAATTCCACCTCAATTAATCGCGTTTTTTCGGGTTACTTTTACTCATTTCTTGACTCAAAGATTCTAAACTCAAAAATTCATCATTATCATCGATTTTTGATGATGATTGATTTTCCGCCTGTTCAAAACTGCTCAAGATATCATCAAGAGTTACATCAGAATCACCCCATTCCGTCAAAGGATTATCTGATACAGTTGCCGATTTTTCGGGTTTACCCGCCGAATTAGAAGCAGCAGAACGCGATGTTTTAACACTCGAATTTAGCTCGCCAAACAAGTTATCAAAAGTAATCATTTCCTCCTCAGAAGGCATAGAAATCGGTTGATAATCCTCCCCGGAATCTTCAGCTAAGATATCTTCAGCTAAGATATCTTCAATCTCATTAGATTCCGGGCTCTCTAACCTAGCCAATTCTGCCTCTAATTGTTCCAGGGTACTCTTATCAACTAACAGCCGAGAATCCATCGATTCATCATCATCGCTACCATCATCAACACCCGGAAGCAAATTCTCATCAGGAGAAGCATAGATAAACTGTTCATCCTCCTTTAAATTGGGTTCTTCAAAGATATTACTAAAATCTTCAAAAGTATCCTGACTAGCAGATGGAGAAGCCTTTTGATTGGGCGTGTCTCTATTCATCTCTACTGGCTGATTTTGATTGATATTTTCGCTCAAAATATCGTCATCCTCCCAGAGAAGTTCCTGAGCATCATCTGGCTGTAAACTTCCGTATAAATCTAATTCTTCCGACACAGAGAAGCCATCAAACGGGTCTGACTGGCTACCATTTCCACCCCCCGCAGAAGATACATTTCTCCGAGTTTCTCTCGCCACTGGTAGCTCTTCCTCTGGGGTATCCTTAAACAAATCTTGAGTATCCAACCTCAGATCTTCCTCATCAGGTTCTGATTCTGATAAATCTGTAGATGTCTCTGTAGATGTCTCTGAGGTATCCCCAAATAAATCCTCAGCATCCCAACCCCCATCATCTACCGATTCAGGAGAGATATCAGCAGCAGTTTCCGCCACTATATCATCACTATCATCAGCCTCATCATCACCGAATAAATCAGCACCCCAATTCCCCTCATCTACGGGTTCAGGGGGGATATCAGCAGCAGTTTCCGCGACTATATCCTCTTTTGGTTCCGGTCGTGGTTTTGATTCGATGGGAGTTTCGGAAACTCTAGTGGGTAAGGGAAGTTCCACCCCCGCAAAAGGAAAGAAATCATCGTGATCGGGAACAGAAGATATCTCTGGAGACGGTTGAGTTTCGGGAGTCATAACCACCCCCTGCTGACCGATCGCATTAGGTTTAAGCGGGGGAGTACCCTGTCTAGGTTGTAGGTCAAGCAGTTGTATAGAAGATTGAAGTTCAGAGGTTGTAGCCTGACTCAACTGCTGGGTGAGATAATTAATCCAAGCCGAAAGAATCACCTCTCCCTGTTGTCCCAAACCGTGCATTTTCTCAATATTTTGGGACAGAGATTCCTGATAAGTTTGTAAATTGCTTTGTAGGGCTTCAAAAATGACACTTAAACTAGAATCAAGGGTCATCAGCATCTGATCAGACTGAGCCTGTAGAGTCCGCATTTGTTCCAGTCGTTGGGCTGGAGTGAGTCGGGGTAACATCTTAGAAGTTTCCAACTCCTCCGCATAGTCCCCACCAGCATCAGAAAAAACCCGAACATCGCGGCTACTGTTTGCGCCTTCACCTCCCCGACGACCCAAAGCCGTAGTGGACTCACTGGGGGTAGTCTGAACAGTATCCCCCAACAGCAGGGCGTTAATAACCTGTTCCTCCAGGTTACTGAGGGTTTCGCTAACACTCTCAGTGAGACTTTCCTGAAGACGATTCATCAATTCTTGCAGAAACTCTGTAATAATTTGCTGCTGGTCGTGGGATTGGTCAACGGAGAGCAGATTTTCCTGTCGCCGCAGTTCTAAAGCTCTGATATCCTGTAATAGCAGTTGTCGCTCATGGCGTAACTCTTCTACCTCAGACTTTAGCAAAGCCGAAAGTCGCGATCGCAAATAACCCATTTCTTCCCGCAAGGCTTGCCAAAAATTCTGCTGTTGGGACTCCGAAAGAGATGATGGGTCAGCGGAACCTGTAGATCTCAGGGACAATGAAGAGTCATCAATATCTTGTTGAAGAGATACGAGATAATTCCGAACACGCTGCAACACTTGACGGGCGCGGGTCACGGTTTCCCCAAAAGCCACCCAAGGTAGCCTGGGGCTGGGTTGACTCAGTACCTCGTCAATTTCAGCAATAAGAGTCTGAATTTGATCCTGATGAGAAGTCAAGGGAGGGACCTCAATTTACTAGCGTTTGACGAGAAAATTTAACCGGGATATCAATATAGTTTGAGTTTCAATAGTCCAGATTTAACCTTTAAAATAGTGTTCAGTGGAGTAAGGGTAGCTATATGCTTGGCCAAAAGTTGGGGTGACTACCCCCAGCTCGCATCTGTGAGTTAACATCCAATTTAGGTTAATTTTGCTAGGATACAGTGATTTTGACTCTATATCCCTTTAAAATGATAACCTGCCTGTGCCAATCTAGTTCTCAACTCATCCCTGGTTAGTCTACTGTGTAGACTGATGCCCTCAATTATAATCAAAGCCAATCTCGGATGAGATCCGTAGTCAAACCTTAGCTATTGTAGTTAAGTACATCGAAACTCCACAATAATAGTGGTATCGTTTGACTAAAGTTGGCTCTGTCAGCACCCCCGGCTGAAGCACGGGGGCTTCGTGCCCCCCTTTCAGGTAGCTC
>NZ_JARPLU010000066.1:0-25813 GCF_032349615.1 Limnospira sp. PMC 1279.21
TCGTCGCATTGTCCGGGAACAACCGGAAAAATGTCGCGTAAATGTATCAGTTTCCCCTTCCCCAGTGGAGGGTTACTTAGAAACTGGGTTTCTTTTGTCCCCACCCCTGACCCCTCTCCCCAAGAAAGATAGGGGTTTTAAGTGTCTACCTGTCATTATTCCCTAATCTGAGGAAAGTTAAAGTTGCAATTAAGGATGTTGTCCTGTTTCATGCAGGACTTAATCTGGTATGATGATATGGGGATAAATTCACCATCTAAGACAAAATCATCGGCATTCATTACCACCCCCAAAATTTCCTGAGTTTCCCGCAGACGGATGACTGTATCGTTGGCAAATCCATCATTGTTAAAATCAATGAGTAATTGATAATCTAAGTCCTCTTCTGTTAAGCCACCAGTCAAACCAATTTTATCCCCATGAAACCAATCAAAATCAGTGATAACCGGTGCTTCATTGATATTATGAGTGGCATTTTCGACGCTAATAATAAAGACATTTTGGGGATTTGCTCTAATGTAATCTGCCCAGGCTGGCTTAGAAGCCATTAAACTCAAGGGAGGTAAAACAGTTAGCAGGGCTAGGCTGACTAATTGTGAGATAAGCATCACTCGAATTTGACTCTACAATTAGAATCTACGAGGGTGATTATGTGATTTCTGAATCCTAGGTGATACTATCCCAACTTAGACAGGATTAATAAGATTGGCGGTCTCCTAGAAGTGAAGCCCTAGAATCCTTATTCAGCTAGAGTTACAGGAGATAAAAGACTGATTTTTTTATAGGGATGTAAGAGTAGACGGTTAATAAACTGGTTGATGACATTTGGGTTTTCTCTCATCCGAGCGCATAATGGTCGATGAGAACCTTTGTCGAATTTTGGCGGCTGGGGTTTCACTGGTGATTTGGTGCTACCTAGTGGGCTATGGAAAAGCCATGATAAAGGAAATCCCATGTTTATTGATATGTCCTGAATCAAGAACTGATAGGATGAAACAGATAGACGGTTGCTGAACATCTTGGCTATAGCAGCCTGGAAGTTATGCGATTTTTGGGGTTAGCAAACTTTGACACATTTATCCAGCCTATAATTCAGGGGAGAAATACCATCATGAATACAACCCGCTTATCTCGTAATTCTATCAACCCCTGGGGGGCGATCGCTGCTTTATCCTTGGGTTTGGGGTTTATCAGTCTTCCTTTTGTCCCTCCGGTGGTCGCCCAGGAACAAATGGCGAGAACATTAACGGTCAGTGGTGAAGGTATCGTGACTATTCCCACGACGTTAACTCAGGTACAGCTTGGGGTGGAAGTTCAAGGGAGAACAGCCCAAGAGGTTCAGCAAGAAGCGGCTAGACGTACATCAGCGGTGGTAGAATTACTGCGATCGCGCAATGTTGAAAAGTTGGAAACGGCGGGAATTCGCCTCAACCCCAACTATAACCATCGCAATAACCAACGAGAGTTAATCGGCTATAGCGCGACCAATAGCGTGACGTTTCGCCTCAAAACGGAGGAGGTTGGGAACTTACTTGATCAGGCGGTAAATGCTGGCGCTACTCGCATTGATGGTATTAGTTTTGTGGCTGCTGATGCTGATCTGACTGCCGCCCACAAACAAGCCCTACAGTTGGCGACTCAACAAGCCCAGCAACAGGCTGATACTGTGTTAGATACCTTGAACTTGAACCGCCGGGAAATTGTCAATATTCAGATCAATCATATCAGCAGCCCTGTTCCTAGACCGATGATGCGATCGGACGCTTTAGCCAGCGCCCCAGAGGCTTCAACCCCTGTTATTGGAGGGGAACAAGAGGTTAGGGCTTCGGTGACATTACAAATTCGATATTAAATTAATTCTCATACTATTAGGGGTGAATTTGTTTTAAAATCATTCGCAGGCGATCGTAATCATCTTTGAGCAGGACACTAATAGACCGTCCGGCTTCAATTAACCAACTGCGATCGCAATTTCGCTTATGATATATTTCCCGGATAGTTGCTGCCACTAAAGAGTCTACCGGGGCATTCATCACTTGTAGTAAGCTGGCTAAAAAATCCAGGCTTTCGCTAAAATAAACTATGTCCTCCGACTCACACCGATACACAGCTTGATGAATTTGGGGAGGTCGGGGGGGGATATATTGGTAAATCTGTCCCCGTTGTGGTGTGGAACCATTTAGCCCCCCGGAGGTTTTCTCAAAGCCGACAATAGCAGCCTTAAATTCTGTTTTCAACATGGCGAAAATTTGGGGCTGCTGTTCCCGCAATTCTTCCAGGGATAAGCCTAAAGCCCTGGCTCTATGTACGGAGTCAATGGGGCTGGTGGTGGCGTGGTAAACTACGCCATAGACGCGATTATTGGACTCCTCATCAATTGCTGTTACCCAACTACCAAAGGGGGGCATTACTGGAAAACTGAGGTCTTCTGGTTCTAAACACTGGGCTAAAAATTCGGAGGTTGATGTTTCTATCACCTCGGCAAAGTGGTTATGGTGACGGTTGTTGATCTCAAACTGAGGAAAGGGAAGACGCATATTTAATAATTAATAATTAATAATTAATAATTAATAATTGGTTAGAAACCCGGTTTCTCAAAGAAACCGGGTCTCTTGAACTGTGGGGGAGAAACTCGGCTATAGAGAGGATAATGGCGCATCATTCACGAATATATCCACAAAATATCTCTTTTGTCAATAGGGTGACAATGGGACATGGCTGGGGACACTAAAACTCGTGCATCGACATTATGAATAATTAATCATTAATAATTAATAATTAATAATTGGTTAGAAACCGGGTTTCTTGAACTTTGGGGGAGAGAGGGCGGGTTTGGTAATAATGTGACTAACTGCGGAGGCGCGCCCCTACGTTGGTACCGCACCCGTCAACACTGCTGGCTTATGGATTATTAACCGCAGCCAAGGACTAAATGGGGTTCTGCTATTTGATTTTCTTTGGTGGCTAAATCTATACAGGGGACTACTTGTGCGAGGTTTGGCTTTACGCGATCGCCTCGATAAATCTCAAGTTTCGCTTCGGTAACTGCTTCAAAAAGTAAGCGTTCTCCGGGAAAGAGAATGTGTTCAAAGTACCATCCGGGGATATTAGAAATTCGGATAATTTCTAATTTAGTGGTGGCATTTTGATAGTAGCACAAAATGATGTCGGAATAGGTTGGGGGTATGGCATCAAAAATTGGGGACATTGGATAAACCTGGTGTAATTCAGAGACGAATAGGCGAGCTACGATTAGGCTAGGTGGTAAGTGTTAAGATATTGTGAATTTTCTATTCAGATAAAATTGATCAAGGCAGTTTTAGATGTGAGGCAGTGGTTAAGGGGTCTAGCGGATGGGTACTAGAATGTAAAGGTAGTTCTGATCGTGCCAATTACGAGGTCTTGATGTCGATCGCTTTGATTAGGATTAGTAATCAAAATGATACCTGGAGTAATGGAAAGATAATCATTTAACTGATAACGATAAAACCCCTCCAAATGCCAGGATGAGTCAGTGGGAAGGGTACGCCCCAACCTTCCTGAAGCATCAAGATTAGCCAGATATGGTTCCCGACCAATGATCACGCCGCCTAAACTGCCTTCATGGAATAAATCAGGTAATGCCACAGTGATAGCATAGTTCCAAATTTGCCCATCAGCGACACCACGAGCCCTAGCGGCGGTATATCCTCCCCAACCTCCGAGGATAACTTGAGGGTGAACACGCCAAGATAATTGTAGGCCATAAGAATGACTAGAAACGCCTGTGGCGACCCCTAGGGGGTTAAGTCCGTTGGTTAATCCCAGCAGGGAATTAGCTATGCCAGTACCAGTGTAGCCGTTAAAGGCATTGCGGTTAACTTCTCCGGTGGTGCGATTAAAAACGGGGCCATTGTTCTGACCATTATCAAAGCCAAAGTTTCCGGGGGTAAAGTAACTATGGTTATAAGTTAGGGCAAATTGTAGGTTATCTGTGGGGGTAACAGTCAATTGTGCCAGAATGGAAAAATCGCCGTTAAATAAGCCTTGTGATGGTTGTGAATTGGTGGCGGTGGGGGTGAGATATCCGACAGATAGGGATGTGGGACCGAAGATGCTGGTTAAACTGTGATCGCGAAATTCATAATTGATACCAATTCCAGCGCCTCCCCCGAGTCGGTAGATGGGGTTACGTTGACCAAAGGCGCTTAAACTGCCTTTTCCGCCGTCGTAGTCATCAATATAGGGGTTGAGGGTAGGAACAAAATCATCCCAGGTAACTCCTTTGGCGGCGAGGATGAAATAAAGACGATCGCTGACGGGAAATTGATAGAATAGGCGTTCTAGCTGAACTTGATTTTCTGTATCACCGACAATGTTAAAGGTTTGGGTTCCCTCCCCGATAACTCCTCGGTTAAAGCTGGAGGCGTTACCACTTTGTAGGCGGGTCAATAACAAATCTCGTCCGGTAAAACTGGTGTTAAAGTCGAGACGAATGCGATTTTGGAATACGGTTTGATCGGTTCCGGTGTCTTCTCCAAAAGCATCAGTTAGGGCGAAAATTGCCTCCCCTCGCAGTTGAGTAGTGAGGGAAAACTGATTATTCTCGATTTGGTCGAGACGGGTATCTATGCGGCGAATGTCCTGTCGTAATAGGCTTAATTCGGCGGCAAATTCTTCCTGGAGACGTTTAACGGCGAGTAATTCTCCTTGGGTCATACGATCGCTAGTTTCGGCGGCGATGATTTCTGAAATGCGATCGAGACAAGTATTGACTCCGGCCGCAAATTCATAGCGACTTAAGGCCCTATTTCCGCGAAAGGTTCCGTCGGGATAACCTGCTATACAGCCAAATCTTTCTACTAGAGATTGTAAGGCTTGAAAAGCCCAGTCTGTGGGTTGAACGTCGCTAAGTTGGGAAACGGAGGTAACTTGAGATTGTTGGGGCTTTTTTTTGCCTTCCTGGCTGTAACGTTGGAGTTGTTCCCAGGTGTCTGAGGTGGGGAGGTCTGGGTTGGCGATCGCTGTTGATGGTAATATTGTCGCCATGATCTGGAGAACCATCATAGAAAACCACAGGTGTTTAAAACTGTTGCCGTTCATGATTAAGTCAGATTAAGTTTTCGGGCAGGTTAAATTAGGGCAGATATTTTTGAACGACGACCCAACCGCTGAGGGAGACGATCGCAAAACTAAAGAATAGAATAACATTGATGGTAATGTGAAGCGATCGCGCCCAAGATTTTTCTGGGTTAATTTGGTGGGCACTCCAGGCCGAAAGCAAGACTAAAGCCACGACGGTCAAACCAGCCGGAAGATGTACAGAGTGTCCTAGGTTCCCATAGTGACCAATAGTTCCGATGATGCCCACAGCTAACAATAATAGAACTAAAACCACCATAATCATGCCGATCGCATAATGAAGGGGTCGCAACCACAGAGGACGGGAAGCGTTTTGCTGGCTACAGGTGAACATCCAACCCCCTGTCATTGCTAAGATCAGATAAGCGGTGATGGAAAGACCCATAGACCAGGCGGCGATTTTCCATAACCACAAAAAGGAAGGCAGATCCATAGTTATCGTTTCCCTAAAATTCACAAAGACGGCGATCGCTTTTTTCTAACTTCTTGTTGGTGCGTAAATAATCCCCTATCCAACCACAGGCATATTCTAGGGTATTGAGACCTAAGATCTTGTCAATTTGCCATAATGTGATGGTGCCATTACCCCCCCCATTAGCCAGAATTTGGTCATCGGGGCTAAATTCTACGGTTCTGACCATGCCACAGTTTCCCCCCAAATGAACTAAGCTATCACCATAGCGACTCCAGACTCTGACGGTTTGATCGTCACTAGCAGAAGCCAGATATTGTCCATTATTGCTAAAGGTTACTTGAATGACTGTACCCTGATGACCGGATAGGGTCTGGTAAAGGTTATAGGTTTGTGTGGTGGGGTTCCACAGCCATAATTTGACGGTGCGATCGCGACTTCCAGAGGCGATCAGATCACCATCAGGGCTAAACAACACAGACCAGACCCCATCTTGATGGCTATTTAGCCGAGAATGGGATCTACCATCTAAACTCCAGAGTTTGAGGCTATTATCATGGGAACTAGACACCATCATCTCACCATCGGAACGAATATCAACCCCCCAAACCGCCCCGATATGTCCGGTGAAAACCTGGGAAATATTGCCATATTCGTCCCACATTTTTAGGGTATTATCCCAACTCGCTGTCACCAGTTTTTGGCTATCTGGGGTAAATTGCAGCCCCCAAACACTGGCTTGATGGTCGGTGAGGGTACGGTGGACTGAATTTGATGCCAAGTTCCATAGTTTCACAGTACCATCATGGGAACTCGAGGCTAACCATTTACCATTGGGACTAAAGGCGAGTTGGTTGACTCTGGTGATATGACCTGTCAAGGTGGCTAGGGGGTTTCCCATGAAGTCCCATAACTTGATGGTTTGGTCACTAGAAGCAGAAGCCATGACCCCAGAGGTGGCATTAAACACAATATCCCAAATTTCTCCCTCATGAGCCTGAAAGTTTGTCATCAGGGGATGATCGATTTTCCACAGTCGTAAAGTCCGATCCCAAGACCCAGAAACTAGGGTTTGGCTATCGGGACTAAAGGAGACAGCATCAACTTCGCCTTCGTGACCGCGAAATACTTCCCGGGGATAGTAAAGTTGATCTATGGGGCTTTTTTTCCACAATCGCACGGTTTTGTCACGACTCCCAGAGGCGATCAATTTGCCGTCTGGACTAAAGGCAATATCCCAAACTTCATCATCATGGCTTTCGATGCTTTGCCGGATTTCTCCCTGGGTATTGGTGATTTTTATGGTGCGATCGCGACTAGCTGAAACTAGGTGATCAGAGTCGGGACTAAAGGCGATCGCCATCACTTCCCCTTGATGATTTGGCAGGGTTTTTAAGAGGGAACCATCGGAGTTAAAAAGTTCGATAATTCCCGATTCTCCACCAAGGGCGATCATTTCACCATTAGGACTATAGGCGATCGCCCGCCGTGGGATTCCATCATTGCTAAGGGTGGTGAGTAATTCTCCGTTGATTTTCCACAGTTTGGCACTACCATCAAGACTAACTGAGGCGATCAATTCACCATCAAAACTAAAGACGACGGACATCACGGGTTGTTGATGTGCATTCCAGGAATATTCGAGGGTGGGGGGAGTTTGCTTAACATTCCAAACTTGCACATTTCCATCCCGGACACCAACCGCTATTAGGTGATTATCCGGGCTGAAATTAATGGCGATCGTTTCATCTTCAAAGCTGCTTATATTAGCCAAAAGTTCACCATCTGGCTGCCACAGTTTCACCGTTTTATCCTGACCCACAGAAGCAATTAATCTGCCATCAGGACTGAAACTAATATTATAAATGGAACCCCTATGTCCTGAAAAGCGGTTAAACTCTTGAATACTATAAGCCGTTTGTGATAGCACAGACTCAACTTTTGCCTGGATTTCTGCATTAGACCACCACAGCTTATTCAGAGATTTTTTGGCTTTAATTGCTTGTAAAAGTGCCTCTAAAGGACGGTTGAGGGCGAGGAAGGCTTCCGAGGATTGCGTGAGGGCTTGAATTTCGCTAAGTTTCGCTTGTCGATATTGCCAAAATGTCGCCAAACCTAGAATTAATGTAATCGCAAAACCTGCACTAACTGCCCCTAACAGTAATCTTTGCAGTCGGGATGTTTTCTGCTGGGATACCAGTTGCAATTCGATGGTTTTGGCGCGCTCGGCTTCTAGGGCTTTTTTGATTTCTAAAGCATCTAATTCTGTGGAAGCTGACAAAAATTGGTAGTCGTCATCACTGAGGCTTTTATGATGAGACCAATGTTGGGCTTCCTGTAAAGCCTGACCTCTTAATAAACGAGAAACATCGGTTTTTCCTGATTTTATCCAGGCTTCAAATGCTTGAGAATACGGCCTTAACACCATTAATTGCTCTCGCACCCATTCACGATTAAAGATAGCTTGATATATGCGGTTTTTTACTCGAATTTTTCCCTGTTCTTCTACCACTAATCCTGATAACAATAGTTCTATTTGTTCTCGACTATCATCAGCGTTGATATGATGATTATTTAATACCTGTTGATAGATACTCAGTAAGCGTCCAACAAATCGCTGATTATAGAGGATACGATTACTAATAGTTCGCAGGTGTTCCGGTTCGTCTTGAGATTCCCAACGGTCAATAATGTACCGATAGACAATAGACTCGACCCAAAATCCCTCTAATCCATTTAAGATGTCCTGGGCTTCATTTTGGGGGACTATATTCATCATTAATTTACATATTTTTTGGGTGAGAAATGGTTGTCCGTCTGTCCATTTGATAATTTCTCTAATTAGGGTTTTTCCACAACCAAATTTAGCCTCTAAACCTTCGGCTAAAGGTTCGGCTTCTTCTGGGGTAAATCCTGACAGTTTTATGGCTGTACCAATATTAAAAGGGGTGCGAGTGCGATCGCGAATTAAATCCCCCGGAGTTGCTACTCCTAACAACGCAAATGTCAGGCGATTATATTCGGGGTTAGTCGCCCTTTGATTATAGCAAAAGCGAATAAATGCAAAGAAATCATCGGTGGGAAAATTCAGGCTTAATAAATTGTCGATTTCATCAATAAAAATCACTATTTTTTGACAGGAAATATTTGCTAAAACTCCCTGGTCAATAAACTGTTCTAGGCGCTGAACTAACGATAAATCATCATGGTCTTTCCACCATTGTTTATAATCAAATTGATTTCTTAATTTCAAACTCAGCCACAGGTTGACAATAACTCCCTTATACCATTGTTGAGGGTTGATAATTTCCCCCCCTACTTGAGTCATATCTAAGCTGATACAGATAATTTCATCTTGTTGTAAGCGGTGCATAGTCCGCACCATTAAAGATGATTTACCCATCTGGCGCGCATTAAAAATATAACAAAATTCCCCCCCTTTTAAAGCCTGATAAAGTTGATAATCTGAATCTCGCTCTACATAACTAATATGATGTGTGGGTAAACTTCCACCAACTTGATAAATAGATGTATTCATACTACAAAGCCAGGGAGAACCTGGAAAGTCTGGTGATCGGGAATGGTGACTAAAGGGTGATAGTTAGATCCTTAGCAGTTATGCGATCGCGTCCTTGATTTTTGGATTGATATAGTGCTTCATCAGCCGCTTGCATTAAGTAAAAGTGGTTGATGTGGGTTTGGGGAATTATACTAGCTACTCCCATACTCAGGGTAATAATTTTATCCGCACATAAGGAATTTTTATGCACTATATTCAAGAGTTTAATATTTTGGCCAATGGTTTTGGCTAAATTTACAGCCAGCGTTGAGGTGGTTTCTGGTAAAATAATCGCTAATTCTTCCCCCCCATAACGCGCTACTATATCCGTGGAACGATGAAGACTAGATTGGAGAACTTTCGCGACTTTTTGCAAGCACTTATCCCCCGCAATATGTCCATAAGTATCATTATACAGCTTAAAGCAGTCAATATCACACAAAATTATCGAAATAACTTCCCCTGTATAACTATGTTTTTGCCATTGTTTTTCTAAATAGGAAAACAGAAAACGACGATTGGAGACTTGGGTTAAATCATCTATATTGGCGAGTTTCTCAAGTTCCTGATTCATGGCTTCTAATTGATGCAGGCGAGAATATTCATTAAATATTCCCTGTTCATACAAGTATTTAAAATACTGGCGATAGAGTTGACAACTGGCGATCGCTTGATTTCCTTCTAGCCTGACTAACCCCAAACTCTCCAATTTATAAGCTGCAATGGGTTCGACTATTATCCCGTCATTAGACATCACAATCAACTGTAAAATTTGTAATAGTTCTGCTTGGTCTTTAAGAATCGCTAATTGTTCGCACAAATGTTGATGATAAATCCCCCCTTGAGTATAGGCTTCGCTGATAATTTTTTGGAGGCGATCGCTTATGCTTTTTTTATCATTATCTGGGGTGACTACCAGATGATATAAAGCTAACCTAACTAAGTAGGGATGACCTCCCACCATATCCATTAATGACGTGACTAAATTGCCATCAGTATCCTCTATCCCATGACGTTTAGCTAAATCTTTCACCTGTTCTTGTGTGAAAAATGGCAGTCGGATCGGGAGTCCTACATTAAAGGGAGATTGATTTAATTTTAGGGGAATATAAACCTCCGTTGAATGTACCATAACTAATCGCAATTTTTGCATTTCTTCCGATTGCTTGGCTTCCTCATGCCAGGAGCGCAACATCGGCAAAAACTCCCCCGCCACTTGGGGATACTCAAACAGATAGTTAACTTCATTAATGGTTATAATCAGAGGTGAGTCGATTAAATTTAGCAAGTATTTTAGATAAATTGTACAGCTAACTTTACTGCCGATATCTTCATCCCAATAGTCATCTAACCTAGATGGTAAATTTAGGAAATGACCGACATTAGCACAAAACCACCGCAAAAAACGTTTCAGATCTGATAAAATTGAGGCTTCAGTTTGTCTTAAATCTAAGTTGACTATATAATAATTATTCTGTTTACCATAAGACAAGATTCTTTGCAACAGAGAACTTTTACCCATTTTCCTAGGCGCACGAATACGGATCACACTTCCCGGTTTCTGTATTTCTCGGTAGGCTAGTTCTTCAATAGACGGGTGATCAATATAAAAGGGTGAATTCAGGGGTACAGGATCATTAGGGTACTCAAATTCCATATCTAAAATAGGTAAGGCTTTGCCGTTCATAGTAATTATCATAATATATACTAAGGTGTTGATCATGTATAAACAGTTTGACCCCCAAAATCTGGGTGACATCAGAAACCATATATTGGTATAAATACTGGTACAATGGTAATTATCCATAACTCTGGGGTGAATTGGGGTTCGCAGATCTTTCCTGTCAACTATTACTCAAGAGAAGCTGAGAATGTTATGAACTACGGATCCTTTAATATTCTCCTGGTAACAAATGATCCTGTTTACGAAGGCCAACTCCGACAGTTGCTAAAATTTATGCGATCGCTTTCTGTTAAATTAGAGCGATACTCCCCCGCCTTGGAGTCCTTAGAGTATAATTTCCCTGAATATTATCTTTATATTATCGATTATACTACATATTCCCTCCCAGATTGGATTCATCGGGTACTACCTATCCCAGTTATTGCCTTAGTTGACAACTCAGAGGCGGGTCTAGCTGCTTTGAATATGGGTGCTACAGATTATCTGCCCAAAAATCGACTTATTCTTGAGGAAATAGAGCGATCGCTAAGATTAAGTTTAGCTTTAGGTAAAGCCCATAATCCCCCAATTGACTGCTCCGCAGAAAATTGTAATATTACCCATTTATATCACAACCCAAAATTCATAAAAACCATAATTAATAGTTTTCCAAAATTGATATATATTTATGATGTCAAAAGCTTGAAAAATATTTATGTAAATCAACAATTAATTAAGATACTTGGTTTGACACCAGAAGATTTACACAATTTGGGCGATCGCTTTTATTGGGAGCAGATCCACCCCGATGATTTACCTATATTAGAAACCATATTAGAGCAAGTTTCAGCCTTATCAGAGGGTGAAGTTTTAGATATTGAATACCGCCTACGCCATAAAAATGGCTCCTATCGCTGGCTGCGATCGCAAGAAGTGCCATTTACCAAAGATGCCAATGGTCTGGCTGTACAAGTCTTAGGAACCGCCCAAGATATTACTTCCCACAAACTCATAGAATCCCAACTGCAAGAAAGCGAAGCTCGTTTACAAATAATTTTTAATAGTATTTCTGACAGTATTTTAATGGTAGATTGCCAAGGGATAATTCATGCGGTTAATCCCGCCGGATTAAATTTATTTGGGCGCACTTCAGAAGAGTTAATTAACCACCATTTGGGATTACCAATAACCGTGGGAAATGTAGCAGAATTAGGAATTATTAACCCCAAACGGGGACTGGTCATGGTAGAAATGACTGTGGCTGAAACTGAGTGGTTACAACGACCGTTTTATGTAGTTTGTTTTCGGGATATTACAGAGCGATGTAAAACCCAAGAAGCTCTACAGGAAAGTGAAGAGAGATTTAGCCAAGTAGTTAATCATATTCAAGATGTTTTCTGGCTGACCAGTCCTAGGGGAGACAAGTTGTTTTATATCAGTCCAGCCTACGAAAAAATTTGGGGTCGTAGTTGTCAGAGTGTTTATGATGATCCTGGCTCCTGGTTAGAAGCAGTACATCCTGATGATTTACAGTCGGTAATCGTCAATTTTTCCGACCAAGAATATGCTCAATCTAGCTTTATAGAATATCGCATATTTAGACCTAATGGTGATGTTTTGTGGATTTGCGATCGGGCTTTCCCTATTAAGAATGAGCGCGGTGATGTGGTTAGAGTTGCTCGCATTGCTGAAGATATTACTAACCGGAAAAAAACCGAAGAACACCTACGCCAACAGGCGGAAAGAGAGCATCTTCTTTATCAACTAACCCTCCATATTAGTCAATCTCTCAATCTTGATGATATTCTGCAAAATACAGTTAATGAGTTGCGTCACTTACTTAACTTAGATCGGGTGTTGATTCTCCGCTGTCATGACCAAAACTTAGCCACTGTTACCCATGAATCAATTGTGCCAGGAATTGAGACAATTCGGGGCTGTAAATATCAGGATTATTTGTATAATCATGGTCAACAAGATAGCCAAAAAGAACCATTAATTATCTATGATGATGATGCTAATCTTAGAGCCTTTTCTCCGCAGCATTATTCCTTTAATCTGCAAGCAAAATCTCGGATTTCTGTACCAATTTATCAGGGAGATAATTTATGGGGTCTGTTAATTGTCCATCATGTAGCACGTCTGCGAAACTGGGCAAATTGGGAAATTCAGCTTCTTAAACAATTGGCAACCCAATTGGCGATCGCTATTTACCAAGCCGAACTTTATCATCAGTTACAAGTAGAATTAAATGACCGAACTCAAGCCGAGGAAGCCTTGCGAGAAAGCCTAGTCAGGGAAATGGCAATTACCCAACTCATTCAACAGATTAGTCAAACCTTAGAACTAGATCGGATTTTTGACAATACTACCAAAGATGTACAACAAATTTTACAATGTGATAGCGTCGTGATTCATCAATTCAATAACCCTGACAATTACTACCACCATTTATTATTACCAGATTTGCGAATTATATCCGCGAAAAAGAACCAAGAAACTCCCCATATTAAACTGGTAGTAAAGCATCTTAGATCCGGTCAAGTGGTCATGGCTGATAGTCACCAAGATAGCAGCATTTCAGCCAGTCAGATTAAACTATTAAAAACTCTCAATATTCACGCATATTTAGGAGTTCCTGTCTATGTAGGCGACACCCTATGGGGTATGTTAGCCACTTACCAAAAACAACCCCGTAAATGGCTCCACCATGAAGTAAAATTACTCACCCAAATTGCTCGACAGTTAGGAGTTGCTATCTACCAAGCCGAACTATTTACCCAACTTCAACAAGCCAAAGAAGCCGCCGACACCGCCAACCGCGCCAAAAGCGAATTTTTAGCTAATATGAGTCATGAACTGCGTACTCCTCTCAATGCTATTCTGGGTTTTACCCAACTTTTGGGGCAAAATTCTGGTCTGACTTCCCAACAACAAGACTATCTACAAATTATCCAACAATCAGGAAAATATCTATTATCCCTAATTAATGAAGTCCTGGATTTATCCAAAATAGAAGCGGGAACAGTAACCTTAAATCCCACCAATTTTAACCTGAGAACTTTGCTAGAACGGATTAATACCATGCTCCAAATTAAGGCAAGTTCTAAGAATTTAGTTCTGGATATACAGTTAGATCAAGATATTCCGGATTATGTCAAAACTGATGAATCAAAACTTCGGCAAGTTTTGGTCAATTTACTAGATAATGCTATCAAGTTTACCGATGCTGGTTATGTCACCCTGCGCGGATCATTTGTTAGCTCTGTTAGCCAACTTTATTTTGAGGTAGAAGATACCGGACCTGGTATTACTCCCGACGAACAAGAACGCTTATTTCAACCATTTGTACAAACCGATGTGGGTCGCAGACATCAACAAGGTACTGGTCTGGGTTTAGCAATTTCTCAGCAATATGTTAATTTAATGGGGGGCAAAATTACCATTGTTAGTGTGGTAGATGGTGGGGCAAAATTTATGTTTAATCTCCCCGTTGAAGTGATTAACTCCGAAAATATTGACCTCGAATATCTCCCAGAAGAAGAATTAACTATCGATGATATTAGCTGCATTAATCTCGCTCCTAATCAACCAAATTATCGGATTTTATTGGTAGAAGATAATTTTAACCATCGCCAACTATTAGTTAATATTTTAACTCCCTTGGGTTTTCAAATACAAGAAGCAGAAAATGGTCAACAGGCTTTGGATTTATGGCAACTGTGGCATCCACACCTAATTTTAATGGATATGAGAATGCCAGTGATGGACGGTTATCAAGCTACCCAACAGATTAGACAAACTCCACAGGGTCAGTCTACCATCATTATTGCCATTACCGCTCATGCTTTTGAGTCAGAGCGATCGTCAATTCTGGCGACAGGCTGTAATGACTTAATTCATAAACCTTTTAATATTAAAACCCTTCTTGATTGCATTAGTGTCAATCTTGGGGTAAACTATATTTATGCAAAATCTATCTCTAACTCTCGTTCCTCAACTCAGTTAGGGCCTCCTCGCTTAACTACAAAGGATATTGCTATTTTAGACCATCAATGGATTCAACAGTTCTATCGAGCAGCTATGGCAGCTAGGGAGTCTCAACTTAGGGATTTAATTGCTGAAATTCCTCCAGATAATACGGTAATTATTCAAGCTTTAACTTGGTATGTTAATCATCTTTACTTTGACCAAATTATTGATTTAATGGAGCCATATACCCATGAATAATGTAGCAGTTAATCAAAATAAAGGAGATATTTTAATTGTCGATGATAAACCCGAAAATTTACAGTTTTTATTTACCATGTTAACTGAAAATGGTTATGATGTTCGGCGGGTTATTAACGGTAAACAAGCCATAAATGTAGCTTTATTTGACCCCCCAGATTTGATTTTACTGGATATCATGATGCCTAATTTAAACGGCTATGAGGTTTGTAAAATCCTTAAAGAACAACCCGAAACTCAGGATATTCCTATCATTTTTTTAAGTGCGCTTAAAGATGTATCAGAAAAGGTGAAAGGCTTTAATGTGGGAGGGGTTGATTATATTTCTAAGCCTTTTGAATTACTGGAAATTTTGGCTAGGGTTGAAAATCAACTTACTATTGTGCGCCAAAAGCGACAACTAGCCGAACAAAATGCACGCCTAGAACAACTAAATCAACAACTACTCAGATCTAATCAGGAACTTGAACAATTTGCTTCTGTGGTATCCCATGACCTACAGCAACCTCTGACTAGCTTAAAGGCTTTTGCTCAATTACTCCAGATTGAATGTCATGATGAATTGAGAGAAAAACCTAGAGAATATGTTAATCATATTATTAATGCGTCAATTCGGATGCAAACGATGATTCAAGATTTATTGATTTATTGTGGTTGTGATACACATTCTCCTAATTTAGAATTAATTGATTGCAACCAATTATTAGCCCAGATACTGATAGATTTAAGATTGGAAATCGATAAAAACAATGCGACTATTCAATATGATAATTTTCCCAAAATAAAAGCTAATCATATTCATCTAACAGAAGTATTCCAAAATCTCATTAGTAATGCCATTAAATATCGTTCTGATGATTTAGCACCATCAATCAATATCTCCTGTCAAGAAACTGACACTAACTGGATATTTTGTTGTGCTGATAATGGTATTGGTATTGAATCGAAAGATTTTGAGAATATCTTTAAAATCTTTACCCGTCTACATACATTCAAAAAGTATCCCGGTACAGGTATCGGTTTATCCATTTGTAAAAAAATCATTGAAAGCTATGGGGGCAAAATTTGGCTAGAGTCCAACCCCGGAGTCGGCACACAGTTTTACTTTACTTTCCCCAAATTTAAATAAATAGTTGCATTTTGTTAAGACCATTGGGTGATTGCAACTACCCTATTGACAGCCCCACACAGCCTATGCCAGTATTGAAATGTTAAATGACTTCGGTTTAATAGCCACCACAAACAATCTCAAATGTTTATTAAGAAATTGGCTTTTTCTAACATTTTTTGCTAATAAAAATTGCCTAATACTTGATAGCGCTACAAGGAATGTGCCGCAAGTGGGCCGAATCTCTGACAGCTTTTTCGATCAATATCTGTATCTAGCCGTCCTCTCTGTCTTACTTACTTATCTATTTTTCAAATTCTGGGATGTGACACTGTAATAATGCTATCGATTTTGGGAATACTATATATATTATGGATTGTCAAATTTATCAAAAGCCAAAGGTGTTTGTTTGAAACCCATTTCTTTTGTGTTGAGTAAACTGCCAACAATTTGACCAAAAATCTGGGTTGATAGACATCGCCATTTAAGTTTTTCCGCGATACTCAAAATCTGGATTTTGGCTAATTATTAGATTTTGAGTAGGGTGACTTATGAATCAGTTAATGGAAGACCGAAGTAAAATCCTATGGATTGCCGGAAATGTGGGAAATGATAATCATAGTTTACCACAAAGTATCTTGCAAAATAATGGATATGAAGTTCATCTGGTTATAGGATTAAAACCAGCTTATAATGCCATTCAATCATGGCCATTAAATTTAATTCTGTTAGACAGTAAATTACATGATGGAGATAGCTATGAGTTATGTAATTGGCTAAAATCGAAAGCAAAATTTCAAAAAATACCAGTTATTATCATGGAAAGCAGGGGTGATTTGTTGAATAAGCATACGGTTTTTGATGTGGGTGCGGCGGATTATCTCACCCAACCTTTCCATGAACAAGAAATGCTGAAACGCATAGGATATCAAATTACTCTACAGCGTCAGAAACACCAAATCAAAGAACAGGATTTAGGTTTAAATTTTGAAAGTCATAAATCGGAAATAGCGAAGTTAGCTTTAGAAAAACAAAGGGCTTTACTAAGGATGGTAATTGATGCTAATCCCAATCTGATTTTTATTAAAGATTGGGATGGAAGGTTTACTTTGGCTAATCGTGCCACGGCGAATTTATATGAAACTACTGTAGATAATATGATGGGCAAAACCCATTCAGACTTGAATCATAAGCAGTATAACAATGATTATATTTTGGCAAGCGATCGCGAAATTATGACTTCTGGTAAACCGCGACTAATTGCCGCGGAACCCGTGAGGTTAAATAATGGAGAAGTTCGTTGGTTTCAGACCAACAAAATACCGTTAATTGGTAATGATGGTCAAACCCCATATTTATTGGTAGTTTCCACAGATATCACGGAACGTCAGGAAGCAGAACAAGAACTATGGAGTCATGCGGAACGGGAAAGAATGTTAAGGGCAATTGTCCAAAGCCTTCATGAATGTATAGATTTAGAACAAGTTTTAGAATGTACTGTTAATCAAATTCGGGAATTTCTTGTGAGCGATCGCGCTTTAATTTATCGCCTAGAAAATGATGGCAATTATCGGGTAGTTATGGAGTCAGTATCCCCCCCTTGGCAACCTTTGTTAGGAACGACAATTAACTACTCTGGTTTATCGGAAGTTATCACGGAGATGGCTGCTGCTAATTATCTAAAAATTTGGTCTATATCTAATGTTGATAAAGCCAATATTCCCATCAATTTACGGAATAAATTAGATGGGTTACAAGTGAAGTCTAAGCTCATTTTACCGATTATTCATCGCCACCCAGATTTGCGGTCACAGCCAACTGAATCCCCCAATTGTTTATGGGGTTTACTGGTCATTCATCAGTGCGATAATACCCGAGGTTGGCAACCGGAGGAAATCGAAGCGTTGCGGTCTATTGCTACTCCCATTGCTGTAGCTATTCAACAGGGAGAATTACACGCGAAATTGCAAACAGTTAATCAAGAATTGGAACGCCTAGCCAGCCTAGACGGATTAACCGGAGTGGCGAATCGGCGACAGTTCGATCTGCACTTAAAAAGGGAATGGCAAAGGTTATTAAGGGAAACTGCACCCATATCTGTGATTATGTGTGATGTAGACTTTTTTAAAGCCTATAATGACACCTACGGCCACCAGATGGGGGATGAATGCCTTAAACAAATTGCGAAAATCTTAGAAAATTGTGCCCAACGTTCTACGGATCTTGCTAGTCGCTATGGCGGGGAAGAATTTGTGATAGTATTACCTAATACTGGGATTAAGGGAGCATTACAGGTAGCTGATAAAATTCAACATCAGATCAGAGCCCTAGAAATTGAACATCAGAAATCGGAGGTTTCCGGCTATGTGACTCTCTCGTTGGGGGTTGCTTGTCAAGTCCCCAATCACGATCGCAGTCCAGAATCATTAATTAAACTAGCTGATGCTGCGCTTTATGAAGCGAAAAGTAAAGGCCGTAATTGCATAATTGCTAATGCTGAGACCATTTAAGAAAAAGCAAGCCACTATAAAGCTGAAAGGCTGGGTCCCAGGGAGTCTCGGACTGTCGTTCTAAATCGATATAAGATTTAATCCTACTGAGAAGTTGTGTATAATCCAAGACGGTTTCAGCAAAAGCGGTAAATTCTGACGAGACTGGTATATTGTCCAGGTTTTGATTAAACCTATCTAATAAACTATTCCACTGAAGACGTGAAGTTTGTTTATTTTCGGCTGTTGACAACTGAATACCCTGATGAAAATCTAATGTGACATCACAAAACCTGATAATGGAATGACGACCTGGTAAATGCAGATCATGGATTTTGGCATAGTCCTGGGTAACTTCCTTGTGGCGAAAGCGATCGCCTCTACTGCGGCGAGGATCATAATCCATAGTTTCGGCAAATAAAGGTAATAAACCTTCGACACGGTGGCTAACTTCGGACCAATTCAAATTTAACATTCCCAGGCGATCGCTTTCATCCAAACAAACCACCCCCAATTGTGGATACAGAGATTGCACATAACAGACCCGAAAAACGTGCAATTTTTCCAGGTCAGTTAAAGACACCCAAAACACGGGAATATTAGCCGATCGCATTTCTTGACCATACACCCCCAACTCTCCCATTTCTCCAGTCTTATAAAGTCGCCATCCTTTACTTTGTAACTGCATCCGAGCGCTATAGGCATCAGTTTTGAGAATCCGTGCCAAAGTTTTGGCAGCCTCTGGCTTATCTTCTGGCGCAATAGGTTCTAATATCAAAACTCCCGGTTCACAATTGCGGGGATTAGTCTTAGCATCTGCGATCGCATTTTGGCGGCGTTGTTGTTCAATAGCTTCTAACCGCTTGACCCCCTGACGCGCCTGGTCAATAACTTTAGGATTGGTGGTAGTTTTCAGTAATTTTCGATAAACCTTTTCAGCGGACGCTAATTTATCGGTCGCCTCATACCAGCGTCCGATATAAAACTGTACCCAGGGATTTTGGGGCGATTCCTTTTGTAATTTTTTAAGTAATTTCGCCGCCTCTCGATAGTCTTGACTCTCCAAGGCGGCGACGACTTGATCAATTTCTTTCATATCAGGACAAAAACCCCTACCCCCGGTCAGGTCGGGAATAGGGGAATGAATCAATTGTCAACGGTCAACGGTGAACTGTCAACTATTAACTCCCATCCAAGTTTGCCAAGTGTGCGCGACAGCCATAGTCATCTCATGGGTAGCAGGGAGACTATCAACCACCATACCCGCACAGAGTAGCATCAGATACAGAATAGAATACTTGAATAGCGATCGCGCCACATCACGGTTATGGGGAGTTTGGAGTAATTCCCAGGCTTTCTGGAGAAAAACTGCCCCCAACCCCAAAGCGATCGCCCCATAAACCCAGCCACTGGTATGGAGGGGATAAACCAATAACAGACTGGTAGGAATCAAAACCAGACTATAAATCCAAATTTGTTGTGCTGTGAGTTCATCTCCCTCAATAACTGGCAGCATAGGGACACCGACATCCTGGTATTCATCGCGGATCATAATAGCCAAGGCCCAAAAATGGGGAGGAGTCCATAAAAAGATAATCACAAACAGCAACCAGGCGGCCCAACTCAAATCTCCGGTAACTGCTGCCCATCCTACCAGGGGAGGGATAGCCCCGGCTGCGCCGCCAATGACAATATTTTGGGTACTGTGGCGCTTCAGCCAGTGGGTGTAAATTGCCACATAGAAGACAATACCGGACATAGCCAATAAAGCAGCCAGGAGGTTAGCAAAAACAGTTAGGAGGGTAAAAGAAGCAATCGCTAAAGCGATCGCAAAAATCATGGCATCGCGAGGCTTAACCCGTCCCGAAGGAATAGGCCGCCAGCGGGTACGTTCCATAATATAGTCAATATCACTGTCGTAAAGACAGTTAATGGTATTAGCAGCCCCAGAAGCTAAGGTTCCCCCCACCATAGTCACCAACAGCAGCAGAGGATCAACTTCCCCTTCTGCAGCCAACCACATTCCCGCCGCCGTTGTAATCAGCAATAACAAAATAATTCGAGGTTTAGTAAGTTGATAGTAGCTTTTCAGCACTTGTAGCGGGTTATTGTGGTGTCGAGATGAGTTAGTCTGAATAATCTCTTGCATGGATCAATTGGTTATGAGTAGTTAATCAGAACACCGAGCCCATATTTCCGGGATAATGGCCCTAGTCCTTGGTCAATTAAATCGAGTTATATCCCCAAAAATCGGCGATTTTCCTGGGGAGACACTTGGCGATCGCGGCATCCCAAAACAGTGAGAGCGACTAAAATGCCTAATAGTATAGCTCCCATGCCCTGATGGGCGATCGTGAGAGGTTCAACCTGTAAATGTAGCTTAAAGGTTGCCACACCTAACAAAATTTGTGCAATCACACAAAGACCCGCCCCTAATGCCAATCGTCGTATCATCGGATTAAGGGCAGAAGTACGCCTAGCTAAAGTCACCACAAAAAGAGTCATCAAAGTAGGCGGGACTACTCCCAGGATATGACCATTCATCACCCCGCACAGTTGAGAAGCACCAAAACACTGATGCAAAGCCCACTGAGAAGCGACCAAGCCACCTAAGAGGCTTTGGAGATATACCAGGACAGCAGCAGCCAGACTCACCCAGGGCAAATATCCAGCATTACCAGTTCCCTGATAAGGCATCAGAGTAAAAGCGATCGCCATTAGGGTCGAGAAAAATAATAACGCAGTTCCCAGATGAGCCGTAACGATATCAAACCGCAATAGTTCAGTCACAGTCAAACCACCGAGAACCCCCTGAAACACCACCAGAAACAGGGCGAAAGTAGAAGCCCAAGGCATCCAGCCCGGAAGATGTTGTCGATGCCACCAGGATAAACCCACTAAGTAGGTTGTACCCAAACCAATTAGGCCGGCATCGAGTCGGTGAAACCATTCTAAGAAAACTTGCAAATTCATCTGAGCCGTAGGAACCAGTTGACCATAACACAAAGGCCAATCCGGGCAAGCCAATCCGGCATTCATCACCCTAGTAGCACTACCAACAGCCATCAGTAGCCAAGTAGCGATACATAGCTTCCACACCAGGCGGCGAATTTTTTCTTGAGGAAGTTGTTGGGTTGAGATTTGGTCAGTCTGATAGACAGTATTGGTCATGAGTCTCACACCTAGTCAATGGCATAATTTTGACTTATCTGCCCCAACTGTGCAACTTTCACTCTCCGCCGCCCTGGGTCATCTGTGCAGTTTGGTCAATTGCTGTAAGATAGGATGGCGATAGAACTTTTACAGCAGGGGGTTTTCGTGAACATTCCTAGCTCAATCTGGACTTTGTTAGTCGGGATTGCCATTACTCTGATTAGCCTCTGGTATGGTCAGAACCATGACTTATTACCTGTAGCAGCTTCTCCCGAAGCAGCAGAGGTCGATCAACTTTTTGATTTGATGATGACCATTGCCTTTGGTTTGGTGCTATTAGTTGAGGGGGCTTTAGTCGTCTCCTTAATTCGGTTCCGTCGCCGTCCCGGAGACAATACCGACGGCCCCCCTATTCATGGCAATATTCCCCTAGAAATTGTGTGGACGGCAATTCCAGCAGTTATCGTTTTGGGGATCGGAATTTATAGTTTCGACATATATAACCAAATGGGGGGACTAGACCCTATGGCATCGGGTTCCCATTCCATGGCGGATCACGCTAAGATGTCGGGAGCAGCGATCGCCGCTTCTTTATCTGATGCAGAAGATATCACCCCAGGAGGTCAGCAAATCTCCCTAGGGATTGGTGCATCTCCCTCACGAATAGGCTCACCTGCCGATATAACTATTGATGTTAATGGTCTTCAATATGCCTGGATCTTTAACTATCAAAATCAAGGGGTAATTTCCGGCGAACTTCATGTAGCCGCTGGTCAGGAAGTGCAATTAAACATCAGCGCCCAAGATGTGATTCACGCCTTATGGGTTCCTGAACTCCGCCTTAAACAAGACGCTATCCCCGGACGCACAACCGAACTGAGGTTTACAGCCAACCAAGTCGGAACCTATAATGTAGTTTGTGCCGAACTCTGTGGCGGTTATCACGGAGCCATGCGGACAGCAATGGTAGTTCATACCCCCGAAGAATTTGAAGCCTGGGTAGCAGAAAATAGCTTTGCTAACAACCCAGACCAACAACCCACCGTAGCCACTAATCCCAGGGATATGTCCGAGGGTGAATTTCTCGCCCCTTATGTGGCACAAATGGGGATTGAGCAGCATAATGCGATCGCACAGTTGCGACATCACCATGGGGTTGTCGGACTTTAGCGCCCAAATCTCATCATTTCCTGAACACATAGCCCCAACTCAGGTTAACCCTTTCACTGTTTGATATATGGCTCAAGCACAAATAAACATCACAGGCGACTCAGCCATGAGTAACCAAGAGGGAGAACGTCGCCCTCTGGACTTTTTCGGCTTCAGCACCGACCATAAAGTGATCGGGATTCAATATCTGGTCACCTCCTTTATCTTTTATCTAATTGGCGGGTTTATGGCTGGTATAGTCCGCACCGAACTAGCCACCCCCGACCCGGATCTGGTCGATCCAGAAATGTATAACAGTCTATTCACCGTCCACGGAACGATCATGATCTTCCTGTGGATCGTCCCGGCGGGGGCAGGATTTGCCAATTATCTAATTCCGCTGATGATTGGAGCCAGGGATATGGCTTTTCCGAAACTTAACGCCGTCGCCTTCTGGCTAATTCCCCCCGGCGGACTGCTATTATTAGCCAGTTTCCTCATCGAAGCGCCCCAAGCGGGTTGGACCTCCTATCCTCCCCTCAGTTTAGTGACAGGTAAAGTCGGCGAAGAAATTTGGATTCTCAGTATTTTGCTATTGGGAACCTCATCAATTTTAGGAGCCGTCAACTTCTCCGTCACCATCTTTAAAATGCGTATACCCACCATGGGGCTAAATGATATGCCCCTTATGTGTTGGGCAATGATAGCAGCTTCCGCCCTGATTTTACTCTCCACCCCCGTCCTCGCCGCCGCCTTGATTTTGCTCTCCTTTGACCTATTGGCGGGAACCAATTTCTTTAACCCCACCGGAGGCGGCGACCCTGTGGTTTACCAGCACTTATTTTGGTTTTACTCACACCCGGCGGTTTACATCATGATTCTGCCCTTTTTTGGGCTGATCTCCGATATTCTCCCCGTTCATGCGCGTAAGCCGATTTTTGGTTATCAGGCGATCGCCTATTCTAGTCTCGCCATTAGTTTCCTCGGCTTAATTGTCTGGGCGCACCATATGTTCACCAGCGGGACTCCCGGTTGGCTGCGGATGTTCTTTATGATCACCACCATGATCATCGCCGTTCCCACCGGAATTAAAGTCTTTGGTTGGCTGGCCACCATTTGGGGAGGCAAACTCCGCCTCAATAGCGCCATGTTGTTCGCCATGGGTTTTATTGCTACCTTTGTCATTGGTGGCGTAACAGGAATCATGGTCGCTTCCGTACCCTTTGATATCCACGTCCACGACACCTACTTTATCGTGGCCCACTTTCACTATGTCTTATTTGGCGGCGCAGTATTTGGTATTTTTGCCGGAATTTACCACTGGTTCCCCAAAATGACCGGGCGCATGATGAATGAAAATTGGGGTATTGTTCACTTTGTGCTGACCTTAATTGGCGCTAACATGACCTTTATGCCCATGCACATTTTGGGACTGCAAGGAATGCCCCGTCGGGTTGCCATGTATGACCCCCGATTTACAGAACTCAATGTGGTTTGTACCATTGGTACTTACATTCTGGCGGTTTCTACTTTTCCCTTTATCATCAATGCCGTTTGGAGTTGGCTAAAAGGTCCCAAAGCACCCGGAAACCCCTGGGATGCTTTAACCCTGGAATGGATGACCTCTTCTCCTCCCCCCATTGAGAATTTCCACACCACCCCAGTATTGAGAACTGGACCCTACGACTATGGTATGAAGAAAACCTTGTCAATTCGTGCGCGTCTCAAAGAAATGGCTAGTGGTGTACCCCCCCGCAATAAAGAAATCGGGGTTCCCGTTTCCGAGGCGCAGTCTTCATCATTACTAGGAGATATCCAGGATTCTGATTCTGACAATCATCCCTAGAAATTCCTAATTTAAGCGGTCGGACTTCCTCTCAAGTTCGGCCGTGATTAGCAGTTTGTATTACACAACTTGGATTAGAATTTCATGCAATTTACATCAGTTGACAAGTCCCAAACTACTACCAACTTAGCTACAGAGGCGATCGCTTCTTCAGGGCAGCACCATGAGGAACACCCAGATCATCGTATTCTAGGGGTCGTCGTTTTCCTAGTCGCAGAAAGCATGATCTTTCTAGGGATGTTTTCTGCTTATTTAATTTATCGCGCCATGTCCGCACAGTGGCCCCCAGAAGGCATTGAACGGGAACTACTCTTACCCGGAATTAATACCCTCATCCTGATTTCTAGTAGCTTTGTCATGAATCGCGGCAACAAAGCCATTAAAAACGATGACCAAGCCGGTTTACGGGTCTGGTTCGCCGCCACTGCTATCATGGGCGCTATCTTTTTGGCTGGTCAGGTTTATGAATACAGTAACTTAGAGTTTGGGTTAACTACTAACCTTTACGCCAGTTGCTTTTATGTGTTAACTGCCTTTCACGGTTTGCACGTAACTTTCGGCGTTCTCCTCATTAGTGGCGTGTTGGTACGTTCCGCCAAAGATGGACACTACACCAAAGATTCCCACTTTGGCCCCGAAGCCGCAGAACTATATTGGCACTTTGTTGATGTCATCTGGATTATTCTGTTTATCCTGCTTTATTTGCTGTGAGCCTATAGCACAGTTAATGTATTTTGTCAACCCCCATTACAGGGGTTTTTTTAATTATTGGATCTCACCTAGCGCGATTTTCGTCGTTTTAGTTAAGATAGGGCTGAAGCTGGAGCTTAATTTAATCGCAGATTAGTTGAACCAATTAGGGCGATGCGCTACAATACCAAGTATGGGTGCGAGACCTTCGGGTATGAAATAGAGCTGAAATGGGCGAAATAACTACCCGGTGAGGACTTCAACCCCTTGGTTGATTGGGTCGCATCCCTGACCATCCCATAACACAGCCTGATTTTTTGGCCCACCTTCGAGACTGCCAATATGGCCAGTCAGGTGAAGCGTCTAATCAGGTCTAAGACTGCCCGCGCCATT
>NZ_JARPLU010000067.1:0-25782 GCF_032349615.1 Limnospira sp. PMC 1279.21
ATCAGTTCCGGCTGCCATAGAAAAATGCGATAAAATAGTTTGTCAGTTTTCATCTGTTGGGACGGGGCTGGTACTGAGTCCAATTTGATTACGGCTGAAAAGATTGTATCATATCGGAGCAGCCCATGCCACATAAAGAAACCTTGTCATCATTTATAAATGCCTGAAATTCAATCTTTCACCACCCCCGTCGTTTTACTCATTTTTAGGCGACCAGATACCACTCAAAAAGTGTTTGATGTGATTCGCCAAGTCAAACCTCAGCAGTTACTGGTGATTGCTGATGGTCCCGAACCCGGCAATGATTTAGAAGCCCAAAAATGCGCCCAAACTCGCGCCATTATTGATACGGTTGATTGGGATTGTCAAGTTTTAACCAACTACTCGGATTTTAACTTAGGTTGTAAACAGCGAGTCGCCAGTGGGCTCAATTGGGTGTTTAGTTTAGTGGAAGAAGCGATTATCTTAGAAGATGACTGTATCCCGGATATCAGCTTTTTTAAATTTTGCCAAGAGTTATTAATCCGCTATCGTCATGATCACCAAATTTTCCAAATTACCGGAGAAAATACCCACGGCTATCAATCGGCAAATTCCAGCTATTATTTTTCCCAGTATAGCTTTTATTGGGGATGGGCGACATGGCGGCGAGCTTGGCGGTTATTTGACCCGGATTTAAAGTCTTGGCTAACCAAGTGCGATCGCCATTGGTTAAGAGATTTATTGGGAAGTCAAGACCGCGCCGAATATTGGGCAGAAATCTTTGATTTAACCTACAATGGTTTTAATTCCTGGGGATGGGCTTGGACATTTACTTGTTTGGTGAATCGAGGTTTATGTATCATTCCCAATCAGAACTTAATTTCTAATGTTGGTTTTGGCGCAGATGCCGCCCATACCACCTGGGAAGTTGATGAAATCGCCAATTTACCTACCCAATCAATTAGCTTTCCGCTGAAACACCCCACCGCCATCACCATCAACATGGAAGCTGAAACCGTTATTGATAAAATGCGGTTTACGGGTCGCAAATATATCAGAACCATGCGCGAAACAGCGATGGATTTAAGCCAGCAAGGACAGCACCAAAAGGCTTTAGAGATTTGGGAACAATGTATTAAGTTGCGATCGGATTTAAGCGAGTTTTACTATCAAAAAGCCTGCTGCTTACAGAAAATAGGTAATTCTCAACAGGCGATACAATGCCTGCATCAGTTATTAAAATCTCATCCAGACCACCAACCCGCTAAATCATTATTAAATACCATCATCAAAAAATATCATAATTCGTCCCCGTTACCCACTCAAAATCAACAGCAGCGTTTTTTGGTTTACACCATGGGACAAGTCGGTTCAACTTCGATTTCCACATCTTTAAAAAACTACACTTCACAAGTCTATGATATTCATTTCTTAGATGAAACTTATCTCCAAAAAAATATGCACAAAGGGCATTGTGTGGATGGCTATTTTGTGTTCAAAAACTGGTTAGGAGAACCCTTAAAAATTATTTCCATGGTCAGAAATCCTATTGCTGTCAATGTTAGTGGCTTTTTTCAAAACCTCGATACATATTACCCCCATTTAAGCCAAGAAGAAATTCTACAGTTGAGTATTGAAGAACTGATTAATAAATTTTGCACATTAAACCCCAACTTTCCCCTACATTGGTTTGACATAGAATTCAATAAATGCTTAAATTTTGATATTTACAGCCAGCCTTTTTCGATGTTAGGATGGCAAACCTACTTACATGAATCTTACCATATTTTGATTATGCAAGCGGAACTAATGGATAGCCAAAAACAGGAGGTTATCCGAATGTTTACGGGTATCAGCAACTTGCAACTAGAAAACCAAAATATTAGTTCCCAGAAGTGGTATAGTCACCGATTTAAAGAGTTTCAGGAAAAACTGTTACTTCCCAAAGACTATTTAGACAAGATGTTAAGTTCCAAGTTTACCCGGCATTTTTATAGCCCGTCACAAATTCAGGAATTTTATAAATTCTGAAGCACAAAAACAGGTTGTTCATAAGAAAAAGCTGCCAGGGGCTTATTGACTATCAAAGACTCGGAAAACCCGAAACTGTCCACCGTTTTCCAGCCTTCCAACATCATTGGCAAGCGGATCTTACCATAAATGCGATGAGCATTCCAAACCAGACAATCTTGACCCACAGGAACAGAGAAAAAAAAGAGATTAAATCCAGCCAGGGAAATGGGGATGAAGTGCGATCGCTTTTTGAAAAGCATCCACAGCCTCTTCTAGCTTACCACTCCGCAGCAGTTGATTACCCCTCACTAAATCGCTGACCAATTCGCTGACTCCCCAGACTAAAGCAATGCCGAAACATCCTCTCATTGTACCAAAGCCATAGAAATCTGTCAAGTTGGGTAAGTATCGTGATATGGTATAATCCTCGGTTATGTCAGGGGTAGATGTGGATTGGGAAGTTAGTTATGAGAAGTAGTCAAGGAATGAGTGCGGGTGAGTTACTGAGACAGGCGAATCAGTTGAAACGGTCTGGGAAGTTGGATGAGGCGATCGCGCTTTATCATCAGGTAATAGATATTAACCCCCATTTTGCTTGGGCTTATCATGGTTTAGGAGATGCTTTGGCTAAACAGGGGAATTTAGATGAAGCTGTTGCTTGTTATTCGGAAGGCTTAAAAATTAATACTCACTCTGCTTGGTTATTTTATAGTTTGGGGGAGGCTTTAGCGGAACTGGGAGATTTAGAGGCTGCTGTTGAGTATTTACAAAAGGCTATTGATATTAATCCAGCTTTTTATAAATTTTACAATACCTTGGGCTGGGTTTTTCTACAAAATAAAAAATTTGATGATGCTTTAAATTATTATAATCTGGCTATCAAACTTAACCCCAAAGTGGTTGATGCTTATTTGGGTTGTTGTGCATTATCTATCTGTAAGGGAGAACTACAAAAAGCTCAAGATTATATAAATTTTGCAACTCAGTTGAACCCCAAAAAACCAGAATATAAACTCTATGATAATTTTTTTTATGTCCTAAATAAATTTGGGCAAAAGGTTGGTTTTTCTATGAACAATAATTCACAGAATTTCCAATCCAATCAAGATTATAGCCATCATTTAAGCCAATTTCTGAATTTGGTAAAAATGTATGAGAAAGTCTCGGTTGATGAAAATTTAATGAAAATACCCCAATTAGCTCAATTTCACCACTGCATTAGTCGATTAATTTTACCAGGGTTAGATTACTTGGAAATTTTGAGGAGATTGCATTTTTTTATCAATCCCAGCAATTATGTAGAAATTGGTGTAGACAGGGGTAAATCTTTTGAATTAGCCAGCTTATCAACGGTTGCTATTGGCATTGATCCACAACCAAAACTTCCATATAAAATTGCACCTAGTGCTAAAATTTTTCAGATGACTAGCGATGATTTTTTCCAAAATCACAATTTGTTAAAAGAACTACAAGGTCAGAGAGTTGATTTCGCTTTTATTGATGGACTGCATTTATTTGAACAGGCACTGAAAGATTTTATTAACCTAGAAAAATATAGTCATTCAAATACAGTTATCTGTTTTCACGATACTTTCCCCTTAGATGAAATCACAGCTAGACGCGATCGCACAACTACCTTTTGGAGTGGTGATGTTTGGAAAGTAGCTCTGATTTTAAGGAAGTATAGACCGGATTTAAAAATATCTACAGTAGCGACTAGACCAACGGGATTAACCATCGTAACTAATCTGGACTCTAGTTCAAAAATTCTGTCTAAGCATTATGATGATATTGTTCAGGAATACATGGATGAGAATTGGGTAGATAGCTTAGAGTTACGGTCTGCTATGTTTGCTGTAGTTCAGAATAATTGGAATCATATAGTCACAAGATTGAGTAAAATTAAAAATCCAGACATTACTGATACCGAAAAAGAAATAGCTGTCTAACCCACAAATTTTTAATAGCTTTGGTCTGGTAAATTCAATATTATATCATCATATAGTGACAAAGATATAAGTTATCATGCTTTCTTATGATGTAAATAAAAAACTAAATCTTAATGTCATTTTTCCTGAGAGCAAGCACCGTGTGTACAGTTAATCCTTTCCAGCAATAATCAGGAATATTTGACTTGATAAGTGTTTCAGGTGAAAAAATATTAGTAACATCATAATTTATATCAATCGGTATGATTCGACCAAGGCTGTTATGTATATCTTTGATACCAAATCGTCGGACATGATCAAATTGACCAAAACGACTTTGGGCTTCTTCATGGCTAAGAGGTGCAAAACACTCCTCATAATAACCATTCATAAAAGGAATGATACAAATATGCCACCCATCATCTTTCAATGAACGATGCAAACATTTTAATACATAAGAAATGTTACAGGGAATATGTTCCATAATATGACTATGAATGACTAGATCAAAATGTTGCTCCGGCAAATCATCAATGTCATTGCACAAATCAAATTTTTGTATGTTTTTGGCAAAGCTATACCTTTTAGGATCAAGATCTACCACCAAGTAATTATCAGGAGAAACTATGGATGAAATTTCATTATATAAGCCTTCTTCTGGTGCCAAATGGAATACGCGAGTATTTGGGGAAAGAATCGCCAAATGCTGTATATATAAATACAGTAAACGAGTTCTTTCTAAGGAGCTACAGTTCAAACATCTTACATTTTTTCTACTGTTCATTGCTACAAAAAAGGGAGAGCCACAAATGTTGCAATGAGCTTCAAAGGGTTGTTTATTTTGGTATTCTAAAGCCTCTGCTATATTGACAACTTGGGGATATGTAATTCTATCAAAACTATCCACTATCTTTCGTAATCGCTTAGTTGCTTCGCCCCAATTTTTTTGAACCATTGCAATTTTGGCAGACTCCATAAAAATTGGAAGATATGTAGGATGTTTTTCTATGCCCTCACATATAGTTTTCTCAGCCTGATTAAAAAGATTTTGATGGCGGTAGGCAATGGAAAGCCTAACATACGCACCACCACTACCGACTCGCTCAAACCTTTCAAAGAGTGCTTGCCAGCGAATAACAGCCTCTGACCAATTGTGCGATTTCATTGCCTCTTCAGCGAATGCAATCATTGCATTTATATCATTTTTATTCATTTTTGATATTTATCTATTGCCTGAACCACTTTTTTGTACATTCTAATTTTGCATAAATAATAAACCTACAAACCTCAACTTTCTTGAATATTTCGAGATAGTTTAGCATTAATCGATGCTAATTCACTATCGATTAAGTCGCCTTCATCAGTGCTGTAACCATCAAGATAAAATCCATCTTTTTGATAAAACAAGAAATCATCTACTTCGATTGAATCTCGCCATTTATCAACAAAAACTTTTCTGTTATGGAGTCTGTAACGTCCGCGACCAGGAGTTTTTCCTTCATGGTGAATAATCTTTGAATTTGGACAGTACAAGAGTTTCTTATTAAGCTTTTTTCTAATTTTAAAGCAAAGATCAATATCTTCACTGCCATTGACAAAAACAGGATCAAGCCCCTCAACTGCAATAATATCCAACGCCCTTACTGCCACACAGGCTCCAGTTAGCGCTTGAAAGCATCGACTTTTATTAACTGCATTGCAATCTGCTGGCATACCTTTGTATATGTGATACGGGAACTTAGACTGGTTTCCAAATACAATACCACCAGCTTGTAAAGTATTGTTTGAATATATTAGCTTAGGTCCAGTAAGACCTATAGTGATATCCTGACGCAACGGTTCTATTAGATAGTCCAACCATTTGTCGGAAACAACAGTGTCATTGTTAAGTAATACAACATATTCACTTTTTGATGCGACTATACCTAGGTTACACCCAGAAGAAAACATGAGATTTTCTCGGGAACGAATTAATTGTAAATTTGGATATACTGTCTGCATTTTTCGCACCATAGAAGCAGTATCATCTGGTGAACCATTATCAACAACAAGTACATCATACAAAAAACTGGAACTAGTTAAGCTAAAAATAGAATCCAAACATTGGCGAGTCAAATTTTGCTTTCCATAAACAGGTATAATAATTGATACATGATCTTTTTTACGGCTCTGGCCTTTTTTCATTGTCTGTAGCCAATCAATCCGGTCATTCCCCTGTACAACCAGAAGTTTAACAAGATTATGCCAGGAATTATCTGTTAAGACACTGTATGTCCAAACAATAAGCTGATCTTGGCCAAGATGTTGACTTAACGACTCAACCCAAGATTTTGTACCAATAGCCAGAATTGCCTGAGAAAATTTAAGTATAGGTTCGTAATATCTAATCAACGTGGTGCTATCCAAGGAGCGGGAAGCATCTTTATCAAGAGTTTTATATTCTTCCAACAAAGAAATTATATTGAGATTAGCTTCACTAGCTTTTATAAGGAATCGATCAGCTTCTGTATGGGACAGTTCATAAATAGATAAGACAACTAAATCATCTGAGCCAATCGTGGAATCATTTTTGCCTTCTAGTAACTCATGATAAGAAAACCGTTTCCAGGTGAATTCACTATCAGCATAATTTTCTGATAACCATTTTTTTAATGCTTTTCTGTGATGAGGAACTGCACAGTCATCTTGAGAATACAAAACCTCAATAATTTGCCTATTTTTTTGTGATTTAGTAGGTTTATCATTTTCCTGAGTAGCTACAAAGTTAAGCTGCTTTTCTTGTAGCGATCGATAAAGCTTCAGGTATTGGTAACTCATAGCTTGAGTGCCATAGATAGATCCGTAGCCTCTTTGCCAAGCTAGAACTTGATCTAATTTCTCTCGATATTTGTCAGGTGAAGTATATATATGAGTAATATCATGATAAATCTGATTTGGGTCACTATTATCTAAGATCCAACCGCCACCATGTTGTTGCAAACGCTCTCCAACTGCACCAACAGAGAAACCAATTACTGGTAAACCCGCTGCCCACAATTCTGTCAAAGTATGACAATAAGTTTCCGGCCAGATTGACAGGACTGCTCCTAGATGAGGTTTGATTTTGGCTGCAATTTCCCAAAAGCACTCCCGCTCGTATGAACCATGTTGAATTCCGATATCATCTAAGCTGGTATCAGGATTGCCCAAAAAGTGAAACTCAATTCTATTTTTGTGATCACAGGCTTTAATTTTCCTAATTACCACAGAACCTTTAGAAGTACAAAGGTTTCCAGGAACTAGAATACGAATTCGTTCTGTTGGGCTTGGAACACGCCCTAACGAAAGCATCTGGCTGAAATTGCGTCCGTGAGGAATTACTCGGAAATCACGATCCTTCATAAAAGGAAAAACGGACTGAATAATATCTTTGGCTTGATGAGATGTTGTCACGAAACCATCACAAAAAGACAACATTTCTGACATCCTATTTTGCCAACGTCGTCGCCAATTTTGATCTAAGCGAGGAGAAGTATTAGTACCCCATAATTCCACATTCTTTCTAGCTTCTTCTTGAGACCATTGATCCAAACAGTATTGCTCTCTATAATCAAGTAGTTTCACATTAGGGGTAATTGTATAGTAATCATGAAATGAAAACAAGATGGGAATGCCAAGTTTTTTGGCTATGGGTGTCAGTGATAAACCGTGGCGACCTATGTGGCGAATATGCAACAATTCGATTCCATAACGAATTAAAATATGTTCAATAAAATGACGATAGTCTGTCGAGTCATGAATTGATATAGTGATTTTTTCTTTAAAATAAAACTCTTCTACCAATGTCTTTTGTTGACCTCTGTAATCATACAATTTTATACATTTGGTATCGCTTAGTAATAAGAATGGCTCCCATTCTTCTCCTACCTCCATCATCAAATCTACAGTAGTTTGCGGAGTTCCTCCACTTTCACTATGTATCACATACAGCACCCGTGGTAGACAAAACCTTGGATAATGATGAAGATTTTGACGTAAATTAAAACGCAGAGTTGCCATGACTGATGAATCTGTGAAAGAATTACGCACAGCCTTTGCATATTCTGGATAACGTTTATCTATTACCTTGCGACCTGATTCAGCCAACTGCGATTTTTGCTCCCCAAAACTAGCTGAACGCACATGATAAATAATAGTTCTATCATCAATTATGTTACGCCATCCCCGGGTTAAGGCGCGGAAACAAAAGTCATTTTCTTCCCCATAACCTCTAGAAAATGCTTTTTCATCAAACAAGCCTATGTCATCTAAAGCATCCCGACGAATGTATAAACAAAAGCCATTCCCTGTGGGAACTTCAGGATATAAAGCCAAGCTTTCTTGTGTTACTAAACGAGCAAAACTCTGTTGATCTATCCATGAAGGTATGGGATTATTAACTTGATCTTCAGGTACAGAGAAAGCCCCAGCATTATTAGAGAGTGGTGTCACCGTGGCAATATCAACAGCGGAATAAGCTGCCATCTGTAAATTTCGCAACCAACTTGCAGTAACGATGGTATCACTATTCAGAAGGACTACATCCGCTCCGTCTGCCATTTCAATACCTTTATTAACAGATGCGGTGTAGCCCAAATTTATTTCATTACTATACAAAACTACATTGGCAATTGTTTGGCTAAATTGTTCCAGTTTATAGATCAGTCTCTTATCTGTACTACCATCATTTATTAAGATTAGCTGGGCTGGAGTACGAGTGTTTTTAACTATAGATTTTAAACATTGACAAACCTCATTGTATGCATTAAAAACCGGGACAATAATTGCAACTTTATTTGTCGATCTTCCTATAATTGATTCATTTCTTATAGGAAAGTGCAGCTGAGTTGCGAGTAAACGATTCACTGACCACCCTAATGACGATTTAAATTTTTGAATAACTATTGGTTTATCTTCGACTCCTTTGCCAATTATTAAAGACTTATTTTCTATGGGAGTAGCCTTGATCTCAACATTCTGATTACCTTTGGGAATATAGGGAATCTCAATCAAAAATCCAAAACCACTGTAGCCCAAAGCTTTTTGTAGGTCATGACGCTGACGATCAGTCAAAACTTGGCGATAGAAAATATTATTGATAAAAACGTGCAAGTAACAAGGTTTACCCGGATTAAGCTTATCTATTAACCAGCCAGTTAGCTCATTTTTGTCAAACTTATCCAAGTTTCCAACAAAACGTTGATACTGAGATTCTTTGGGTTTATAAGGAAAGAAGAATGCTCCTTTTTGAGGATTAGCCAAATAAATATCTAACCCATCATCAGCCTTCACTATATCTACCTTGTTCTTATCATTCTCTGTCTTATAATCCTCTAGGTTTTTACGATCATCCCAGCCAAACCTTGATTTATTATCATCCCTAAGCCCTGACCAAACCGACCCCACAGCAGGGAACCCCGCCAATAACAAATTCAACTCATCCGAGAGGACGCCAACCCCGCTGCGAACCTCATCCATAACCGCAGCCAACCGAGGCCCATTCACCCCAAACCCAAACTCCGTGGCAAATAACTCCCGACCGCGAACCCTGAGCCGATCGCATTCCGCCTCATCTGATAATACCCTATCCAAAACCGCAGGCAAATCCCCCTCAGCCACGGGAACCACAGCCCCCGACTCAATCACATCAGCCACCGCCGCCGTTTCCGACAACAGCACCACCAACCCCATTCCCAAAGCATCCGACAACTTCGCCGGAATTTGGAACTGCGACACCCGAAAGTCCGCATCCTGCAACAGGACACAAATATCACCCACCGCCACCACATCCGGGATAGACTCAAAGGGCTGATTCCCCACAAACACATAGTCCACCCCAGGGATACCCTGCAACTCCTCTTTTAACTTCCCATCGGGGAAATCCCCAATAATCGCAAATACGACATCCTTGCGCCCCAAACTCCCCAAAGCACGAGCCGTGGTCACCAAACCCTTATGCTTCCTTGGCGTACCAAAAAACAGCACCACCTTTTTATCCTGAGCAATACCAAAGCGTTCCCGACTGCGACGCTTCAGGTCAGCCGAAGGCACAAACCGCCCCTCATCTCGCCCATGACGAATCACAACCCCGCCATAACGCTCCTGCAAAGCCGGATTCGAGACCGTCACCCCATCAAACTCCCGCACCAAACCCACTGCGATTCGAGTCCACTCCGTACCCGTCAGCTCTTTCAGATCGGGCAATCTACCCTGCTTTTTCAGATAATCATCCAACTCAATGGAACTTTCTGCACCCACAAAAGCCATTTCTTCATCATCAATATCCACAATCACCCGCGAATTCCAAAGGCTTTTGTAGAGCAAGCCAAACAGAATATTCGGCAACCGAGGTTTGGATAAATGAACAATATCATAAGGATGAGATCTCACCAGTTTAATAGCTTCGTCGATGAACTGACTCTCATCCTTGACAAAAAAATGATGGCACGGAATTTTAGTCTGACGGATCGGCTCCCAAACTTCTCGACCCCACTGAGGAAAAATGCTCCCAATAATCTCAACATCTGCAAAGGTCTGATAGAGTTGAGCCAAGGTATAAACTCGACCCGCAGCATTGTGGGATAACTCCCAACCGCAGACTCCCACCCGAGGACGCTTACCCTGCCACTCAGTTGGATTAACTGCTGTTGAAATATTCTCTTTTATGCCATACCCATTTTGCGAAAAATCAGCTAACTTAGGATCAATTCCAACCGCCTGTTCTTCAGCTTTTTCGGCTTCGTCAACCCGTCCCACCTGCCGCAAAACCCGGCTTAAATTCACATAAGACCACGCCGCCTCTGGCTTCAATTCTACCGCGCGCCGATAAGCAGCGATCGCCTCATCAAAACGTCCTAACTTCTCCAGCGCCTCCCCCAAATTTTGGTAAGCCAAGTAAAAGTCCCGGTTTTGACCGATCGCTTTTTGATAAGCAGCGATCGCCTCCTCCAGTTGGCCATTACGGAGAAACTCATTACCTCGGCTAAAATCGCTTGCTGACATATCAAATGGGTATAAGAGACAGGGAACAGGTTTTGACACACTAGATTGTAATGTAGATCCGCGCACCTGAAAAGTTCCCGAACCGAAAAATATTGTACACCCCCACCCCAAGTCACAAACCATATCCCTTGTGTAAGTCCCATAGCTGCTACCATTGAGCGTATAGATACCCCAGTCGCGTTTATTGAGAAAACAAGTTTGTCGATCGCTAAAAGGACTTAATTGATTGAATATTTTGATTGTTGGTGCTAGTGGTGGTATTGGCTATGGGTTTGTCGAGATCTTGTTACAAGACCCAGCAATTGACAGGGTTTATGGGACTTATCGGCGTTGGGAGTCCGCCCAAGACTTGTTAAACTTGGCCAGTCGGTATCCCCAGCGTCTCGTCTGTCTGTCCATGGATATTACCCAAGAATCTGATCTAGTCGTCGCTTTGGAAACCATTAGCCATCAAACCAGAGAATTAGACCTCGTGGTTAATTGTATCGGGATATTGCATCGTGTAGGGTTGCAACCCGAGAAGAGTTTGCGACAAATTAATAGCGATCGCCTCATCGAGTATTTCCAGGTTAATAGTATTGGCGCAGTATTGTTAGCCAAACATCTGTTACCCTTTTTCAGTAGCCCGCGCCGCCATGTTTTCGCCACAATTTCCGCCAAATTAGGCAGTATTGGCGATAATTATTTAGGTGGGTGGTATGGTTATCGCGCCTCCAAAGCCGCTTTAAATATGTTAATGCGAACCGTTGCGATCGAATATTCCCGCAAAAGTCCCCAAACCATTGTCGTCATGCTACACCCAGGGACCACAGACACACAGCTTTCCCAACCCTTTCAAAAAAATGTCGCACCCAAAAACCTATTTTCAGTTAATCGAACTGTACAACAACTCTTAGACGTGATTAACCGCCTAGAAATCAGTGATAGTGGTCAGTTTCTGTCCTGGGATGGGACAAATTTACCCTGGTAGTAACCGAAAAACCTATAACAATTATGTTAAACTCGCTTAATTCAGTAGTGAAGTATTCATTCTATAATGAATCGATCTCACTCAACTTCAAAATAATAGTTTTAGAATTTGGTATCCCCCTGTGATTGGAATATCCCTCCCGGAATACCTGGCGACTACGGCTGCAGTTGCACCTTTGTTAGGAAATGTCTGGATAGATTTGCTGATTTTGCTGTTCATGTTGGTATTATCGGCATTTTTTGCTGGTTCAGAAACAGCTATCACAGCCTTAGATAATCTCAAGTTGCGGGCGCTAATTCGAGAACAAGGTGATCCCAATCGGATGTTTACCCTGGTTTTGGAGAAACGGGCGCGATTTATTACTACTCTTTTGGTGGGTAATAATTTAGTTAATAACTTCTCCGCAATTCTCACCAGTAATTTATTTGCTATTTGGTTAGGTAATGCCGGGTTAGGAATTGCTACCGCTGTCGTCACCTTTTTGCTGTTGGTCTTTGGAGAAATTACCCCCAAATCTTTGGCCATCATCAACGTTCTACCTATTTTTAAGGCAGTTATTCGTCCCATTTACTTGCTGTCTATTCTCCTGTCTCCGGTTATTTATCTATTTGAAACGATCGCCCAAAGTATTATCCGGTTAGTCAACCGGGGCGCTGTACAACCCGGTTTGTCCGTCCAGGAACTACGGTTAATGATTGAGATTTTAGGGGGTCGCGGTCAACTCGACTGGCAAAAACATCAACTGTTAAATAAAACCCTGGTCATGGATTATCTCATGGCGCGGGAGGTCGTGAAACCCCGTATTGATATGCGGACTATTTCCCATCAGGCGACGGTCGTTCAGGTGATAGATTTGTGTTTGGAAACTGGTTATTCTCGTATTCCCGTCCAGGGAGAATCAAAAGATGAAATTGTCGGGATTGTGCATTTGAAGCGGGCGCTACAACTGATGCGCTCAATTAGTGCTGATAGCCCGCCGCCATCCGTCACAGAAGCCATGATTCCCCCGGTTTATGTACCGGAGACCAAAAGGGTGGGTAGCTTGCTTACAGAGATGTTACAGCAGCGCTTACACATGGCGATCGTTGTTGATGAATATGGGGGGACAGTTGGCTTGGTCACTTTGGAGGACATTTTAGAGGAGTTGGTCGGGGAAATTTACGACGAAAGTGATTTTCCCAGTCGGATGGCCCGCAATAAACCTATGAATTCTTCCCCCTCCCGTTCCGGGTCCTCTGGCTTACCCTGGATTAAACATTGACCAGTTATCTGGCCATTAATTCGGGTTTCAGGAAAGCGAAAGTTATTTTTGGTATTCGCTCAAACCCTTGACAGGTAAGGGTTTTGGGATTTACAAAAAAAAGTTTTCCCAAACACTAGCTTTTTTTGAGATTTGTGATACCATTATAAATTGTTGAATAAATGGGTCGGTGCCCGAGTGGTTAATGGGGGCGGACTGTAAATCCGCTGGCTACGCCTACGCTGGTTCAAATCCAGCCCGGCCCACTTGCCCTTGTAGCTCAGTGGTAGAGCACACCCTTGGTAAGGGTGAGGTCACGAGTTCAATCCTCGTCAAGGGCTTATTATTGCTTAATATTTCCGTGGACGCAAGCCATACCTTGTCTATGCCATGGTAAAACTATGATACACTGGTCACGGGTGAATCTACAGAATTGGTATTGACAAGTATCCTGGGTTATAATTATAGTTAATGAAAATACTGTTGATTGGGAATTACCTACCAGATGCTCAACAAAGTATGCAGCGCTTTTCGGCTGTCATGGAGAGCGAGTTAAAAAAAGCAGGTCATGACGTGCGCTTACTGCGTCCCGAAGCCAAGCTAGGACAGCTTAAACCCGGCGGTAGTGGTGTAGGAAAATGGTTAGGATATATCGATAAGTTTATCATGTTTCCCCCTACATTAAAAGAACACTTAGCCTGGGCTGATGTTGCTCATATTTGCGACCATTCCAATGGATTTTATACCCGCTACTTACAAAAAATCCCCCATATTGTTACCTGTAATGATTTACTAGCCGTCCGTTCAGCTTTAGGAGAAATCCCCGAAAATCCCACCCGGTGGACAGGTCGGCAACTTCAACAAATCATTCTGAAAGGGTTAAATCAAGCTCAACGAGTAGCCTGTATTTCGGAAAAAACCAGAGAGGATTTACTGAGGATTAGCGAACTAGAACCCCAGGCGGCAACTACTATTTATATGGGGTTAAATTACCCTTATCGCCCCATGTCAGAAACTGAATATAAACCCAGGCTGGCAAAATTAAAAGTTCCCGAAAATAGTTCTTTTATTCTCCATGTAGGTGGTAATCAATGGTATAAAAATAGGTCAGGAGTTGTCAAAATCTTTGCCCATCTTCAACAAAAACTGGCCAAGGGCGATATTTATTTAGTGATGGCGGGAGCCCCCTTTACTGAAGAATTACAACAACTGATCACAAACTATGAATTAGAACCATTAGTTATTCCCTGTGTTAATATCGATAATGAAGACCTCCGCGCTTTATACTCGGCGGCGATCGCTTTACTATTTCCATCCCTTCAAGAAGGGTTTGGCTGGCCGATTATTGAAGCCCAAGCCTGTGGCTGTCCGGTGTTTACATCCCATATACCTCCTATGACGGAAGTGGGGGGAGAGGTAGCGATTTATATTGACCCTAAGAATCCCCAAGAATCAGCCACTAAAATTCTGGATTCCCTCAATATAATTAAGCCAGACCCCCAACCATTATTTGATAATGCCAAAAGATTTACTACGGAGAAAATGATTAATGAATATATAGGTTTGTATGAACAAGCGATCGCCGCTTCCGGAAAACTTGGGTAAAACTAATGTGGAAAAATTCACCAAATCACCTATAAAATTATGGCAAAAGTTTTACATATTATTCCTTCAGTGAGTCCCATTAGAGGCGGGACTAGCGTTGCTGTGATCGAGATTGTTCAGGCGCTAAGAAATTGTCAGGTAGAGGCGGAAATTCTCACCACTAATGATAGCGGTCCGGGAGTGTTAGAGGTTCCCTGTGGTGAGTTTATAGATTATCAGGATGTACCAGTTTTATTTTTCCCGAGATGGTCTCCCTCCGTTCCAGCCTTGTCTGAATATGCGATTTCTCGGCAACTTATGCAGTGGCTAAATGCCTATATTAAGGGTTATGATTTAGTGCATATTCACTCCCTATTTTCCTATGTTTGTACATTTGGGGCGAGGAAGGCGCGACAGAAATCAATCCCCTATGTGATTAGTCCTCACGGTCATTTTTCCCCCTGGGTGATTAATCAAAAGCGGCTGAAAAAAAATATCTATAATTTCCTGTTGGAAAATGCCAACTTAAAAAAAGCGTCTCTGATTCATTGTACCACTAGGTTAGAACAAAAATATGTGGGTGATTTTGGTATTGATGCACCCACGGTTAATATACCTTTAGGAATTCATTTCCCGACGGCTTATCCTAACGCTAAAATAGCCCTGCGTGACAAATATAATATTTCCGTTGGTATCGAAACTCCGATTATTTTGTTTCTGTCCAGGATTCACCCCAAAAAACAACTTGATTTTTTGCTGAAAGTTTTGGCTAATATCCAGGAAGAAAATAACTTTCATTTGGTGATTGGAGGGAGTGGAGAACCTGCTTATTGTCAATATATTGAGGGAATAATCAGCAGCCTGGGATTAGGGGAAAAAGTGACATTTACAGGTTTTGTTAGCGGTGAGGATAAACAACTTTTACTCTATGGCTGTGATTTCTTAGCATTACCATCTTTGGGGGAAAACTTTGGTATTGCGGTGGCTGAAGCTATGGCGGCTGGATTACCTGTAGTGATTACCCCGGAAGTTGAGATCGCGGTAGATGTAATTGAGGAAAATGCTGGTTTGGTTGTACCGGGAACCCTAGACCAGTGGGAAAGTGCTTTAAAGCAGTTAATTAATACACCGGATATCAGGCGAGAAATGGGTAATAATGGACAAAACTTATCTCGACAGCGCTATAATTGGAATGTGATTGGTCCTCAGTTTGTGGAGGCTTACAATTCGATTTGTCAGCCCTAAAATCGGGAAGGCGATCGCTTTATACTTAATCAGTAACTATTGGATGTTATCAAAACTATGAATCTTCCTAAAGTCTCTGTAATTATTCCCACCTATGGACGCGAAGAATTATTGCGGAATAGTTTATCTGATGTGATGAATAATGATTACCCCGATTTAGAAATTTTGGTGGTTGACCAAACGAAAAACCATGAACCGGAAACTCAAGAGTATTTAGAAAAGTTTTCCAAATCCGGTAAAATTTCCTGGTTTAAACTGGACTGGGCTAGTTTACCGGGGGCGAGAAATTATGGGGTGCGACGCGCTACGGGAGATATTGTAATCTTTATTGATGATGATGTTACACTTGAGACGAGTTTCGTCATGTATCATGTTCGCAACTATCTTGATCATCCTGAAATTGGCGCGGTAGCGGGTCGGGTATTAACCCCAGAACATTTACAGGGAACCCACAAACAACCGACTTTTGATTATCTACCACCAGAGGCGAGTGATCCGGGTATTGCTTGGTATTATTTGGATGTGGTTAATACTATTAAACCTCAAAAAATTATTAGTGGTCGGGGGTGTAATATGTCTTTTAGGCGATCGCTTTTTACTGACCATGGAATTTGGTTTGATGAACGATTTAGGGGTAGCGCGGTTCGTGAGGAGTCGGATTTTTTCTTGGATATCCGAAAAACTGATTATCAGATTTGGTATGACCCAGAAGCTGTTTTAGTGCATATTGGGGAACCCACCGGAGGCTGTCATGATATTAGTACCCGGTCTTTAGAGTACCAAATTACCCATTATCATAATCATTTTTTGATGGCATTTAAGCATTTAACCTGGAAACAATCCCTGCATTTATATATCCGTTTATTTGACTGTCATGTTCTCGGACATCCCCCTTGTAACAAAAGTGGCGGGTTTACTAAGATTATAGCGAGGGGGATTTTCTATTTCTGGGGATTTTTTCGTGCCATTTGGACTCAAATACAAGGACTGTGGAATGATGGACAGATTTACACGCGCCAAGACCCCCAAGCTATGTCTGGGGTTAATTAAGAGTGATTAATTGGCTTGAAATTCAGTCCTATAAACGGGTTCACCACGGTTAAGGGTAGCGATTTCGCGCTCGGAAGCGACGGGTAGGGGGTTCTCTGTTAACCAATGTTCTGAGAGGAGATGAAAGCGGGGATTTTCCTTAAAGCGATCGCGCATTTCGAGCGCCACAGTTTCCACGTCCGAGGCTAACAATACCCAACCACCGGACACCATAAACTTGGCTAAATCTTCCACCAGTTGCGGTTGTACTACTCGCCGCCGTTGATGCTTGCTTTTAAACCAAGGGTCAGGAAATAAAATACTAACTGTTTTGATAGTTTCCGGGGGCAAAGATGCTAAAATTGAGGATAGGGAATAGTTAGCATTACCGAAAATATAGTGTAAATTAGTTAGCTGTTTTTGGTCACGCCAATGGTTGGCTTCTTCCACTAAAGGCTGACGTATTTCTATCCCCAAAAAATTCTGATATTCTTGGATTTGAGCCAGTTTCCATAAAAACCTACCCCTTCCGCATCCGATATCAATATGGAGAGGTTTGTTAATATCAGTATATATCTCCGACCAATTCGGGGTTTTAACAGAGAATTGAAATTTCCGCGCTAAAGGGTTAACGTGCTGACGAACCCGAACTCTTGCCAATGTTTACACCTCCAATTAAAAGCCATTAACTATTAATTAATGATTGTAATAGTTCCCCATGAACTTGGGCGCGATCGCTCAGAGATTCAATTTGCACAGGGTCAAGGCGATCGCCATTAGCATAATGTTCAATCCAGGCTTTACTAATGATATTGGCATCGTCGGGAATTTGGGAAAGTTCCCAACCGGGAAAGTCTAATTCTGCCATTAAATGACTCACTTTCGGATCGTAACTAATAGCAAAACAGCGACATTCCTGGGAAGCGGCCATAATTAAACTATGCAGTCGCATTGATATAGCCATTTCCACCCCCTGAAATAATCCCCGCAACATTTGAGGGTCTGTTAATTTCAGAATTTGGCTATGGTAAGGAATAGCCTTATGGATTAACTCAGCGATCACCAAATCTTGGGATAATTGAAACGGAACCAGTAAAATATAGGTATCCGTCGCCTGCTGAAAAGACACCAAAGCCCTAGTTAAAATCTCTAACCGTTTTGGGGTCAATAATGGATGCGATCGCCAGGTAACAGCCACTCTAGGCGCTGGCAAATCCCACAGCCCTGGTACAGGTTTTGGGTCGAGAGCCCACACGGGATCAGGAGCTAAGGTAAACGGAATTTGCCAATCTGTCAATAGGGCAGCCGAACCACTATCACGGACAGTAACTAGATTACACCCCGCAAAAGCCCTTTTTGCGATAGCGCGGGTAATCGGACGCTGGAGAGGACCAATACCTTGAGACCAAGCAATCGTCCTCAATCCCATCTGTTGAGCTAATCCCATCAATCCCGTATAATATAATGGGCTGATGGCGCTGGTGACATCTTGAATTAAACTCCCACCCCCCCAGATAAACCAATCAGCAGCCCGCAAAACTTTCAACACCTGAAAGGCATTTCGGCGATCGCAGGTTTTAACTCCGTATTGGGTCTGAGTTTGGCTAGGGTTTCCCGATAAAGCGATCGCTTCTACCGCATCGGGTAGCATCTGTAATAACGAAGCCAAAAGCGCCTCATCACCGCCATTCCCCTCCCCATAATAACCACAACAAATAGCCCTTACCATCTTGCTATTCAAACTTGAACTGTTCTTGTACCGTTAAATATACCGATATCCAATAATTCGTCAAATCTCATCAGGCAATAATTAGGGAAGACCCCCAGACTGCTGCTGGCTATGTCTGCTTGGTAGAATTCATAGCAATTGATAGCAGCATTTACATATCCCCCAACTCTCAGTATTGCACCCCAGTAGCTGTCAAAAGATATTAACAGACTCCATTATCATAACACTCAGAGGGTCGTCTTTGTTGAACCTCCGGTAGTGGTAACTCGTAGGGGGATGTATTTTCACTCCCCCAAAATATAGATTCTGTCTTCACCGGGAAAGATAAGACCTCAGACTGATTAAAAACGGCATTTGGGACCCCCGGGATGGCCAAAAACAGGGGAAATGCCATCATCAGCATTTGGGTTTGTGATTTAATGTTACTCATGATTTGAACCTCGCCTAAGCTGAACTTGATTAAAAATAGGCAAACCGTCGAGGGTTTTGTATCTTACTTGTTTCATTTTTCCAGTTAGAAATGAGATAGCAGGATTTTCCTGAAATAGGGAAAGAACACGGTTTAATTGGGACTTGGGCCCAGGGGGGTTAATTTAATCCTTGCCAACTTTCTATAATTCCATTATGATGGAGCGAACTCCCAATCATCATCTGCCGTATGACAGTTATTGCTGAGGCTGAAGGGCTGATGAGTAGGTGCTAGGGTCATGGGGTGATTGGGTCTAATGGTCAACATAACTCGGAATCATTAAATAATGATGTAGCCGGGACTTGCTCTGATCAGGCGATCGCCCCCAAGGTAAAAAATGGAGTCAATCAGAGAAATTTATGGTAGAGGACTTTCATAAGCTAAGTTTAGCTCTATTTAGTGGTAAAGGAGGTGTGGGTAAAACCACCCTGGCTTGTGGGTTAGCCCTCCATTGGGCTAGTCAGTTTCCTGATGATCGCATCCTGCTACTATCAACAGATCCAGCTCACTCCCTAGGAGATGTGCTACAAATGCAGGTAGAGAACACCCCCCACCATGTCGCAGCCATGGCTGATTTTGTTCCTCTGCCTAACCTGAGTATCCGCGCCCTAGATGCCCATATACTCCTCAAAGACTTTAAGGAACGCTACGGAGATACCTTACAATTGTTGGTGGAACGTGGCAGTTTTGTAGAAGGCGAAGACCTTACCCCCGTTTGGGACCTCGAATGGCCGGGAGTTGATGAGTTGATGGGTTTATTGGAAATTCAGCGCCTCTTTGACGAAAACCTGATCGACCGGGTAGTGGTGGATATGGCTCCCAGTGGTCACGCCCTTAACCTTTTGGGGTTAATGGATTTTTTGGATAATTTGTTAGAATCCCTCGAACTATTCCAAGAAAAACATCGCACCATCGGCAGTTCCTTTACTGGTAGCCACCGCCAAGACGAAGGAGATGAGTTTTTAGATGAAATGCGGGACAAACTCGCTTCAGGACGCGCTAGGCTGCAAGATGCTGACCATACCTCTTGTTTCTGTGTGGCTATTCCTGAACCTATGAGTTTATTTGAAACCCGGCGATTTTTGGAGTCTCTACAAACTCTCAAAATTCATCTGGGTGGGGTATGGATTAATCATATCGTGACCGAAGCTGTTGATGGCGATCGCTATCGTGAACAGCAACCCCTCATGGCTGAGTTTATCAAAATCGCCGCCGATCAGCCTATATTTCTAGTCCCGGAATTAGACACCGAACCCCTGGGAGTTACCGCCTTAAATAGCTTATTTGCTCAAACTAAGCCTTTGGGTAACGATGACCAATTAGCTATCATCACCCAAACCGAAAACCAGCCCGTATCATTGGTGACATTCCCTGATGCTCCTAAATTACCAGATTTTCTGTCCTTGGGGCGGCGTTTAGTTATTGTCGGGGGAAAAGGTGGTGTGGGTAAAACCACTGTTGCTGCTGCTATAGGTTGGGCGATGGCAGAACGTTACAGCGCGCGCCATGTTAGAATGGTATCTATTGACCCGGCCCATTCCTTGGGTGATGCCTTCGGTTGTCAGTTAGGACATCAAGCCCTTAACATTACTGATAACCTTAGCGGTCAGGAAATTGATGCTGACCAGGTTCTCGATAGGTTTCGCTCAGACTATCTCTGGGAATTGGCGGAAATGATGGGGGGAGATTCTGGAGACCCTGATGCTAATCTCAAACTGGCTTATGGACCAGAGGCTTGGCGGCGCATTGTTTCCCAGTCTCTCCCAGGACTTGATGAGATGTTGTCTCTGGTGGAGGTGATGGAGTTATTGGAAAGCCACGAACAAGATTTGATTGTATTAGATACTGCTCCCACGGGTCATCTATTGCGGTTTTTGGAGATTCCTACCGCTATGAGTGATTGGCTGGCTTGGATTTTTAAGCTGTGGATTAAATATCAGAATGTCTTGGGAAGGGTTGAGTTTATGGGACGGTTGCGAACCTTGCGCCAGCGGGTCGTGAAAGCACAAAAACGTCTGGCTGACCCCGAATATACCGAGTTTATTGGAGTTGTTCAAAATCGCGAGGCTATTCTAGCAGAAGCTGAAAGATTAGTCGAATCTGTCCGGGAACAGTCGATCGCCCAAAATTACATCGTACATAATCGCGCTGAATTGGGTAAGGCAATTTCAGGCGATCGCTTTGGGGAATTGGCGATCGTTCCTTTACCTAATTTACCTCGCTGTGTTGAGCCGATATTCCGCATTCAAAAAGCCGCTGAATTAATCTTTTAACAGCACCCTAAATGCGATCAACACCGAACCAAACCACCCTAGACGGCTATATATATGCCGCCACATTTTCCCATGCTGTTATCATAAGTCAATCTCCGAGATTTGTCAATAGGCAATCTGGCAAATTAGGGATTATTCTATAAATGGTGTATTAATCAATCCAAGGAAGGAATGAGCCATGGTTAAGGGTAATCTTCTGAGTCGATGGTGGGGAGTAACGATGATGGGGATAATGATTAGTTTAACCGGGAGTATTAGTCCGGTGTCTGTCCTAGCTGAATCCGACTCTTCCGACCCCTCAGAAACCTATACAACTATTATGGATTGGTGTCTGAATAGGGAGAATTTATCCCCAGATGCTAGATATACCGTACAACTGATTTTGAGGGAAGCCGGAACCTTTAACTGTGCGAGAGCTAGTGAAAACTTGCTAAATTTAAATAGACTAGATCTAAACACCAGTTTAATTAGGGATGTTGCGCCTTTAGGAAGTCTCACCAACCTAACGGAATTAAGATTGATGAATAACCGAATCTCAGATATCAGTCCTCTCGCGAATCTGACGAACCTGGAAAATCTGGATTTAAGTTACAATCTACTCACCGATGTTAGTGCTTTAGGGGAACTCATGAATCTGAGAGTTCTTAACCTGAGTTATAACCAAATTAATGATGTTAGTAGCCTCAATAATTTATCAAGACTAAATGAGTTAAATCTCAATCACAACAACATCTCTAATATCAGTTCCTTATCTTCCCTAGAACGCATCACTTATTTATTTGTCAGACATAACCCAATTGCAGACCAGACCTGTCCGATTTCGCCGAGATTTATCTGTCAGTTTTAGTTGTTAGGGAAAGGATAATTTCCGATTGATTGACTGAGATTACTCAAAGTTTTTATAAACTTGGCGAAATTGTAAAATCAAGCCGAGGGTGACTTGTTTCATCACCTGGTAGAGAATGGATATAATCACAAATGTAATCATGATGACTAGCAGCGGTTTTCGGCTAGTCAAATCATTCAAAGTCTCGACCATAATCACATCTGGTTGAGTCACCAAGTCCCAACTATTAAATCTTTGAAAACGTCCTAGATATACACCGATCGCACAGAGAAAATGAACGAGAAACTCAGCCGGGATTACCCATTTTTTGGCTCCTTGTTTAACTAAATAGTGACCCTGATTAATTAAGGAAATGACATAGGCTTGAAATCCCATGAGAATTGCGAAGACATGAAGGGGGATAAAAAACAGAGTAATAACCCAGACAGAATATCCGGCTCTGGTGGCTCTAATTAAGTGGATAATATCGGTGAGTAAATAGGGTGCATTAGGCAAAAAAGCGATAAAAACCACTAAAGTAATCCACCACAACCCAGACCGAGAGATATTTTTGCGCCGAAACAGAAAAAAGCTGAGAACTAGGGGAATAAACGCTAAAAACAGATTCCAAATAATCCAGCCACTATGTCGATTAAAAGCATCTAAAGCACCAGCGAGTATAGCTTCCATGATATCTTAACTTCCTCCGTTAGTGAAATTCAATCAAGCTCGCGCCATGCTAGAGAATATTATATCTAACTAATCATGATGGCCACAGGATTTTAAAAACCGTTGAGGGATGGTGGTCTGACTCCCCCAATGTAGGTGTAAATAGGAACAGTGAACATTAGGAAGAGGGTTCCAACCTTCGGGGTGAGTTTCTGGGAGGCTGTGATAGCGAGAAATGTCATAGATAGGGTTAGGGGGTTCTTCGGTTAGGTGGGAATGGTGGAATTGATGACCGCAGACGGTATCTCCTGAAGATAGTAGGGGTGTTTCTCGTAAGACTTTCCCTTGATAATATCCTAAAGTCAATCGTTTTTCCATAATAGCGGTAGTAGGAAGAATTCCGACCATAGACCAGGCTTGTTGATTAAAGTCGATAATTTGATCACATAAATACATTAACCCCCCACATTCTGCATAAGTAGGAATACCGGAGTTAATGAGCGATCGCACTTGTTGAATAGCGGGTTGATTTTGACTTAAAGACTCAGCGAATACTTCGGGAAATCCGCCGCCAAAATACAGACCATCAACGGGTTCGGGAATGGTTTGTGTTAGGGGACTCCAGGAGATTAATTCGGCTCCCAATTCTTGCAATAAATCGAGGTTATCAGCATAGTAAAAACTGAAAGCGACATCACGAGCGATCGCTATTTTCACGCGGGGAATTTTCACGGGAATCTCTCGAGGTTCTGGGGTGAGAGTTTCCGCAGTCAATAGGGGAAGTAGTTGTGACCAATCAAAACAATTAGCGGCTAATTCTGTCAGTCGCTTTAAGAGGATATCAAGATTAGAAATTTCTTGGGTGGGAACTAATCCTAAATGGCGGTCAGGAATGGTAATATTATCCTGGCGGCGCACGACACCTAAAATCGGCAAATTCAGAGGTTTTAAGGCGGCTTTCAGTAAATCCAGATGGCGATCGCTTCCGACTCGGTTCAGGATGATACCGGCGAATTTTAGCCGAGGATTTATGGTACAATAACCATGGGCGATCGCCGCCACAGAACCGGATAATCTAGCGCAATCAATCACTAAAATAATCGGCAAATTCAAGCATTCAGCAATATAAGCAGTTGAGGCAAAATCAGAGTTAAATTCTGTGGATTCCCACCCGGTAGGAATACCATCAAACAACCCCATAACTCCCTCAATAACTCCTAATTGAGAGCCACTAATATGGCGCTGAAAACAGGATTTAACATAATCTTCTGAAGTCAGAATTGGATCGAGATTTCGACAAGGTTTTTGGGTAACATACTCATGAAACATCGGGTCAATGTAATCAGGACCCACCTTAAAAGATTGCACATCAAAATTGTGATGTTTCAGATAAGCTAAAATACTGAGCGTAATTGTGGTTTTACCTACGCCGCTGCGTTCTCCCGCAATGATAACAGTCATGAAAAATCTACCTATTTCGACAATTTTTTAAGCATTATTTACGATTAAGAATTACCCGGATCAACGGAGAAATCCTCAACTTGTTGCAGCATAATTTGTTGTTCAAATAGATCTGGATATTCTTGAATCCAGTCATCAACTAAAAAATAAAAAGATATCCAGCAACTCATAACCACATGACCCAGGATTAATAACAGAAACGGACCACTAATTAAAGGGGGAGTTGGTCGCAGTTTAAATTTAGCATCAATCAACTGAATTAAAAACACAAAACAAGCGCAGATAATCGGCCAAACAGTTATGGCAAATGTGGGTAACTGTTCAGCAGTTTCCTGATCAACTAATACGGTAATTAAAGTTCCGGTAATCCAAGGACTTAGGGAAACACCACGAATGATAAAAGGATGTTGATTGGTGCGCCAAGAAATGCCAGCAGTTAGCAAAATCCAACTCAGGTTGGCTATGGAGTTACTGCGTTCGATGTTATCGGTCAGCAGGCTAGAAACTAACCAAGCCAATAGACCGACTATGACTACACTTTTCCAGTGATATAACTTAGGTGGCTTAACGGTATTTACCACGGAAGTGACATTTTTAACTAAGGGATGTTTCAGGGGATTATCCATTATGATGAAACCTCGTTAGCTTGCAGTACAGTTAAGGCTATAATACACACATAACTAATGGTGTGTGCGCGGACAAGAGAGCGAATAATGATTTGAGTCTCCTGACTCATGGAAAAAATCAGAGGACTTTGAGATTTTTTGGGGTCAGGCTTGTCTTGTTGGGGGGGGATTTCGCATAAAAATTTATACAAAGCAAATCCATTAACTTTAATGGCTAAATATAACAAAAAATAAACCATCGTAATGAGGAGCAAGGTTAGAGACAATTGGGGAGTTTCTCCGACCAGAAGATACACGATAAAATCTTTCTGAACAAAGTCAGGAATCACTCCCTTTATTATAAAAAAGCTCATAATTCCGACGATTTCTGCTAACAAATTAATGGCGGCTGCATATTCGACACTTTTGCGGGGGGACAAATTCAGATAACCACTCAGAAGCCATGATTCAAGGGTAATCACAATTAACAAACGACAAAATCGGGTGAGGATTGTCCGTATTCCAATGGTGACAGCAGGTAGCATGAAGCGTGGACTCCATTAAGATGATAAACTTAATCTATCATTAAGTTGGGAAATGATTAACATTTGCTGTACTAGGGTACACCAAAGCTATTTTCGTCAGCACCCCCGGCTGAAGCACGGGGGCTTCGTGCCCCCCGATTTCAGGTAGCTGACCAGCTTAAGCCTTAACTGGCTACGTGAGCGAGCAAGAGTTG